>JAUWNF010000314.1 GCA_030612785.1 Phycisphaerales bacterium | reverse complement strand
GACTTCGCGGTCCACGGGTGATCCTCCTGAACATGTGTAGCATACTTGACATGCTCAGGATTATCCGCGCGATCGAGCCCTGGCGCAATTAAAGTGTGGCGCGAATTTTTCCAGGGCGCCAGAGAAAATGGCCAGACCCCGCGGCCAACCAAGCGGCTCGATTGCTTGCGGCCCAGGCGTTAATGTGCATAATCAACCAGATGCGAGGTCGTTCCCGTAACGGCGGAGCACCAAGCCAGGAGGTCACGAGAAACGTATGGGTGGAACCCTTGACGCGCTGAAGCATCTTCAAGAAGTGGAACGAAAACTCGGGGAGTTGCGTGGGGAGGAAGCGGTCAAACGGCGCCAGATTCAAGAATGTGAGCGACAGCTTCAAAAACGCGATAAGAACCTGGAGGACCAGCGGAGCGAAATCCGCCGTCGCGAGGCCGAGATTCACAGCGTCGAACTCGACGTCAACTCGCGAGAACAGACTATCCAAAAACATCGCATCGCGCTTAACCAGGTCAAAACCAACAAGGACTACGCAGCTATTCTCACCACGATCAACACGGAAAAGGCCGACACGTCCAAACTCGAAAGCTGCGCCCTGGAACTGATGAACGTAAAGGACGCCTTGCGGGCGGCTCACGATGAACTCGTCGGCGAGCGTGACAAGATTGAAGAACGACGCACCCGAACGGAAGCCAGGCTGAACGCCTACCTCGAACGCACCAGGAGCGAGTGCGCGGAACTTACCCACGAACGGGATGAGGCCAGTGCAGCACTACCTCCGACGGTGATGAGCACATTTGACCGGGCCGCTGAGCGGCATGACGGCGAAGCCCTCGCCGCCGTGCGGAAGGTCAACCCCAAGCGCGACGAGTTCATCTGCGCGGGGTGTAACATGACGGTCACTTTGGAAACAATCAACTCGCTGCGTACGCGTGACGAAGTTGTGCAGTGCAGTATCTGCGGCAGGATTCTGTTTCTCGAGGAGTAGCGCCCCTCGAGGCGTTTTGCCAGATCGTTTATTCGAGAAGGGCCGATAACTGTACCGCGGACGCGGCGGTTTGCCCGGAAGTATACGTCGCGCGGCCCGATGGCGCCGGGCACATGCAGTGGACGGCACGGAGGATTGTCGTCCGGAGTGGATCACGGATGAAACGTTCTCTTTGCGTTGCGACCTTGGTTGCGTGGATCGGTTGCTTGGCTGGATGTGCTCAGACACACCCCCTGACTGAACTCCCGGATCCGGTTTTCGGGACCGTTCGTCAGGCTCGTGTTCAACTTCCGCCGACACCGGCCCCCGTCTCGAAGCCCCAGCCGGCCGTTGCCCGGATGCGTGCCGAGCCGGGCTGGATTCCACCCGGTGGTATCAGTTCTCGCTGGGGCTGCATCGTCATCCATCACAGCGCGGGCGAGGTTGGCGGGGCGAAGGCTTTCGACCGCTACCACCGCAATGTTCGGAAATGGGACGAGTTGGGCTACCACTTCGTCATCGGAAACGGCAGCGACACCGCCGATGGGCGAATCGAGGTTGGCTCGCGCTGGACCAAGCAGAAACACGGGGCCCACTGCGTTACCCCCGATAGATACTACAACGATCACGGGATCGGCATCTGTCTGGTGGGGAATTTTAACAATCATCCGCCCTCGCCGGCCCAGATGGCGTCCCTGACGCGGTTGGTCGACTTTCTGATGGCAGAATGCGGGTTTGACGCCTCCCGAGTCCTGACGCACCGCGGGGTCACCGGTCGCACAGAGTGCCCTGGAGCCCAGTTCTCCCTGGCGGCGCTTAAGGCCCGGCTGGGTTCCCACGCGGCCAGGGCGAGCCACGCCCCCTAGGGGCTTGCGCGGGCCCGAATGAGATATCGGATGTACTAAACTGCGTCCCTCCCCCGTCCGATGTGTATGATTGGAAGACCGACGAAGTCCGAAAAGGGCAGCGGATTGCATAGGTCCGCAGAATCGAATATGGTTGTCTCGCGTGCCGTTGAATCGGCCTGTCCGGAGACAGTTGAGGAGTGAAGTCCATGGCGAAACGAGGCTTCAACGGACGCTTGCTAAGGTGGGTAATGACGGTGGCGCTGGGTGGCACCGTGTTTCAGTTGGGCAATTGCGACCCTACGGTCCGCAGCACTCTCCTTACCGGGCTGGAGTCCACGACCACCAGTCTCACCAACACCGTCATCCAGGCGTACTTCCTCAGTCTGCAGGATGACGATGCGATCACGGGCACTACGACGCTGACCACGCCTTAGCCGGGAGTTCCCCGGGCCGGCTGGAGACCCGCGCGGGCTGTGCAACGGTGCGGCGCGCCGGTCAAGCCGTCTGGTTCGTGGGGTCGGTGGTGTTGTGGACAGCGCCGTTACATCTCTTACCTTTTCTTCCCGCACCTTGTAACGACTTGTGTTGTCGTCTCCGTGGGGGGTGGTCTGATCAACGTGAAAAGCCTAGAATAGAGAGGGAAAGGGGCACGAGGTGGGGGTGTGCGCCGAGTTCACCGCCGTCCCGGTGCCCACGGTGGTATGTTCTCAATGGCAAAGTCCACGGGTCATGTGCCCGATCCTCAGGCGTGGAGCGTTCGGGGATGGTCTTCAAACCCAAGGTGACAACGATGATGACGATCGATGGCAACGACACGCGGGGGGTTTCCACGAATCCGGGTGGTTTCGGTAGGTTGTCCGCCGAGCGCCGAGCGCGTCTGGGTCTATTGGCCCTCGCGGCGTTCATCGCCGCCAGTTTCACCGGGCAGCCGGTGTGCGCCCAGAGCCAGTCGAAGAAAGTGCGCGAGCACGTGAAGCACGCCACGGTGGAAGTGTTCACCGCCATCTCCAAAAACAAGAAAGGTGACACTCCGCAGGGTTCGGGGTCGGGCTTCTTCGTCAACCGCACCGGTCTGTGCATTTCCAATAACCACGTGGTGGACCCCACGCACGGAATGTCGCGCTGGGAGAAGCAGCGCAAAGCCTACCTCGAGTTGAACCGGCCGGTATGGACCGTCGTGGTCGACGGGGGCACGGACGACGAGAAAAAGTACGAAGCGTTCGTGCTTTACCAAAACGATCTCGCCGACCAGGCCATCATGCAGGTCTATGACGAAGACGGGGAGTTTTTGCAGACGCCGCACTACCTGAAGTGTTTCCCCGGCCATCGCCTCCAAAACGGTCAGAAGGTGTGGTGCTACGGGTTCCCCGGCGGAGACAGTCGCAAAGGGGACAAGGGTGAGCACCCCGAGGTGGCGATTTCGGAGGGGCACATCGTCGATCTGCCGCGGCGTCCGGACGGTGATCTGAAGATGATCATTACGGATGCGCTAGTGGATCCAGGCAACAGCGGCGGGCCTCTGGTGGAGATCCACGGTTACCTGATCGGTACGGCGACGCTTAAGCCCCCGGCGGACTTCGCGGGGCGGGCGAATCAATCGGCCCTGGTGCCGGCGGACCTGACCCGGCAATTCATCACCAACGCGTTCCAGCGTGGGAAGCTGGAGTCCGGTATCGATCTCGAGCCGTTCTACACGCACCTGGTCGGCAGGGATGGGTTCGTGGGTGTTCCGGGCTATCCGCGGCAGACCTCTACGGATTGCCTTTTTCTGGAGGACGGGAATCGGATCTGTGGAGCGCCGGTGGGAAAGACCATCAATCTGCCCACCCCGCTGGGGAAGTTCAGCTTGCCCTGCGCGCAGATGGCGTACCTCCTCGAGCAGGATGACGAGCGTGGTATCATTCTGATGGACGGGGGGCAGCGTCTACCGTTCAACCGTGATGAAGCCGTAATTCGTTTCAAGCCGACCGGTGGGAAGGTAATCGAACAGGATCTGAGCGAGGTGCGTGCCGTGGCGTTCCGCAAGAACGGCGCCCTCCCCGATCCGCCGCGAGGCAAGAATCTGCTGGTCGGTGGCGACAATTACCACCTTCTGCTCACGGAGGTCTCCGGGGAGGCGAAGTTCGTAAGCGATCTCGGCGTGGAGATGACGCGGGACTTGAAGTCGATATCGTCGATCGAATCCAACGAGGACGGCGAGCGGGTGGTCCATTTCGTTGACGGGTCAAAAGTAGTCGGGGAGTTCGAGGACCACGAGACCAGCGCGGTCTTGGCGGTCAACGGTGCGCCGCAGAAGATATCGCTGACGGACGTGGAGGACGCGACCTTTGACATGATCGATTTGGATAAGCGGAACAAACGTGAGACCAAGCTGGCCGACCTGTTTGAGAAGGCTTCCGCCGATCTCCAAAAAATGGCCGCCTTACTCGATGAAGGCAAGTTCGAGGCCGTCAGAGACAAGCTGGCGCCCCAACTGGAAGGGCGACGGTTCAACAAACTGGGCGAGTTGAAGAAGGATCAACTTCGGACGCTCAAGGGCATGTGTGATTGGCTGAGTGGGGACTATGCCGCGGCGGCTCGTGGTTTCAAGAAGCTCAAACGCTCGGATGACGAAGGCCTCAGGTGGTTCGCGCACGCCCGGGTGGCGGTGTGGGAGCGTTTTCCCGACGGCAAGTTCGACGGGCAGCCGCTGAGCGATCCGACCGTATTCAAAGAGGCCGGCGTCGTCGTCGCCGCCGAGATACTGGCGAGGGCCAGGGAACTGCTCCTGGAACGTGAGGCCCCGCCGCCCGAGAACCGCGGGTTGTTCATGCGCTTGCGCAAGCAGTTCGGTAAGATGAGCGACGAACTCCTGATCGCCAGCCAACTGGGGAGCCAGTTCGCCGACGTCGCCTTGGTGTGGATGTGGAGTTGGGAGTTCGAGCTGTGTATCTTCGAGCGTTTTCGTCTGCTCGAGGATATCCAGGAGAAAGAAGAGGACATGAAGAACCTCCAGGGCGCCCGGAAGGACTATACTGGTCGACGCCTACAGCGGGAGATCGATCGGCTGCAGAAGGCCGTGGAAATGACAGACGAATGGCGGAATGAGGTGTACGGGCGTCTGCGGCAATTGGGCTTCATCATCAACGATCCCGATCTAGACCTGCTGGGTTGAGCGT
>JAUWNF010000539.1 GCA_030612785.1 Phycisphaerales bacterium | reverse complement strand
GACTTCGCGGTCCACGGGTGATCCTCCTGAACATGTGTAGCATACTTGACATGCTCAGGATTATCCGCGCGATCGAGCCCTGGCGCAATTAAAGTGTGGCGCGAATTTTTCCAGGGCGCCAGAGAAAATGGCCAGACCCGGGGCAACGCCGGATCGTCCGGCGGAAGCTGCCAGGTGCCGCACCATGTTCGCCGGATCCGGCCGGGAACGCTCAGGCGGCGCTCTCTAGAACTATCGCGTCTTCTTGAGCGCGTCGTCTCTTGGAGAGTTCCGCTTTGCGGAGCCACGCCGCTTCCCTCTCCACCACATCGATCTCGTTCGACACGAGCCGCAGAAAGGCCAGCACGCCCGCACCCGCCGTGCCCAGACAAGCTACCAGAAACCAGTTGCCCATCGATCGGTCCTTGCGCTCCTGCTGACCCCGCTGTTATCGACCAATCCGGGCGCCAAAATGGGTTATCCTCAGAGGATTGCTCGACCGCCCTGAAAACGGCCTGGCGGGTCGCGGTATTCCACACCGGGTGCGCGATGCTACGACGTTCAAGCCGGGCGGGGCCCGCCACCGGAACGATGCGGTGTCCTCTTGACACCGATCAGGGGACGATTACATGGCGGCATGGGGTCGGGGCGGGCCCGGTCGTCCCCGTTGGTATCAATATTGCGGAAGTTAAGCATGGCTCGACCGCGAGCGGTTGGGATTGGCTCGACAAATGACTACAATACACTGCTGAGTCGTTCACGTTCCCTGACTTCCTGCTAAGGAGGCAACCATGATTAAAGCAGACATGGACTGGCCCAACCTGGCCTTTGGGTACTATAAGACCGATCAAAACATTCGCTTCACTTGGCGGAACGGATCGTGGGATAACGGCGTGCTCACCTCGGACGAGACCCTCCCGCTGCACATGGCGGCGACCTGCCTTCACTACGGTCAGGAGTGCTTCGAAGGGCTCAAGGCCTACGAAACCAAGAACGGCGACGTGGTGGTGTTCCGTATCGAAGAGAACGCCCGCCGCATGATTCGTTCCTGCAAGAAAATCCTCATGGAACCGCCGCCGGAGGAGCTGTTCATCGATGGCTGTTTCCGGGCGATCAACGCCAACCGCAAGTACGTACCACCCTACGGTACCGGGGCCTCCCTGTACGTCCGTCCATTTACCATCGGCAGCGGTGCGGAAGTCGGGGTCAAGCCGGCCAGCGAATACATGTTTATCGTCCTAGTCACCCCGGTCGGGCCCTACTTCAAGACCGGCTTCAAACCGGTGGACATGATCATCGAGGAGAAAGTCGACCGCGCCGCTCCCCTGGGTGTGGGTGACGTGAAGGTCGGCGGCAACTACGCGGCCAGTCTGCGGGCCGGAGTGGCCGCCAGGAAGAAGGGGTACGCCGACGTTCTCTACCTCGACGCCAAGGAAAAGAAGTACATGGACGAGTCCGGACCGGCCAACTTCTTCGCCATCACCAAGCAGGGCCAATACGTGACGCCGGACAGCGAGACCATCCTGCCTTCGATCATCAACATGTCCCTTATCACGCTGGCGGAGGAGTTGGGGCTCAGACCCGAGCGCCGGCCGGTTGAGGTGGAGGAGATCTTCGAGTTCGCCGAGGCGGGTTGCTGCGGCACGGCTGCGGTGATTACGCCCATCGGATCGATCACCTATCGCGACCGCAAGGTCGAGTACTGCAAGGACGGCCAACCCGGTAGGTACTGCACCGAGCTTTACCAGCGACTGATTGCCATCCAGACCGGCGACGCCCCCGACCCCTATGGCTGGGTCCGCGTAGTGCCGAAGTAGCCTCCGTGCCAAGGGTCACACGACCATCCGACAGCACAAGGTCCGGTAAAACGCTTATTCGATCAGTTCGTTCCCCACTTTTCGCGCCCGCACGGGGTTGTCCAGATCGATGCCGAGGAGCAGGCCCACCGCCACCAACATGTTCCAGCCTGCGCACAACTGCAAGTGCGTGTCCATGTTCTCCATGGAAGGGATCACCAGAGTTGGGAACGGGGTGGGTTTCGGGGCAATCGCCGCCACATACAGCCCGACACCATCCGCCAGCACTTCCTTGTATTTGTCGAATTCCGCTTCGTAGGGATCGATCAGGACGACGGCGTCCTGCGGCTCGAGGACTTCCTCGATTCCATGGACGACATATGTGCCTTCGCAAAAGACGCCCAGCTTGCGCGAAATCTCACACGTCTTGAGCGACAACTCCTCGGCAACGCCGTCGTTGCGTCCAGCCCACAGAATTGTCGGTGCCGCGGCGAGGCGCTTGGCGATGTCGGAAGCGATTTCGAGCTCCAGAACCTCGCGAACCTTGCCGGCCAATTCGCCCAGGACGGCTGGCCACTCATTCGAACCGGCCAGTTCGGAAACCAGAACCTGGTAAAAGAGCGCCTGCTCGACAACGCTTTTGGTGGCGGCCACCGCGTTTTCTTTTCCGCAACCGAGCACAAAAGTTTGTTCACACTCTCGTTCCAGCGGGCTTTCCGGGGTGGCGGTCAGCCCATAGAGCGCGTCATGTCCCTGCGCTTTGAGTCTGCGGAACAGCTCGATCACTTCGCGGGTTTTGCCTGAGTTGCTGGCGCCGAAAACAGCGCCGCGGTCGAGTTTGTACTCCATCGCCTGACGGGCACCTTCACACTCGAATCGCTGACCGAGACCGAAGCGGCGCGCCAGGGCGATGGCATTGTGCGCCGGCATAATCCGCGATGAGCCCTCGCCGGTGAAGAAGAGACCGCCTTTATCCCGCACCGTTCCGGCCATGCCTGCGGCGGCGGACCAGTCCAAACCGCGAATCACATCCGGGGTTGCTAACATCTCCTGCACGAGTGCGAAACGGTTTTGGGCGGGATCGTTAGGATTCATAACATTCTCCTCCGTTCAAGTCATTTACCTGTCAGCGGCTTTTGAAAACCGGGAGATCTTAACAGAATACAACACCTCAGCCACAATCGGCGGGGTTGTGGAGGCGTCACACTTCCTCGCCGCGCTTGACCGTTTCGATTTCGTGGGCGAACACTTCGGCTTCGCTGCGCATTCGCCTGACGAAACTGTTGTCCCCGATGGTTCCGAGGACGGCTTCCATTTCCGCGCCCGAGTCGAATGTGATCTTGCGGAAATAGTCGGTGTGATCCTTGGCACGCGAATCGTGCGTGCGATCGGCTATCATTTCCC
>JAUWNF010000085.1 GCA_030612785.1 Phycisphaerales bacterium | reverse complement strand
GACTTCGCGGTCCACGGGTGATCCTCCTGAACATGTGTAGCATACTTGACATGCTCAGGATTATCCGCGCGATCGAGCCCTGGCGCAATTAAAGTGTGGCGCGAATTTTTCCAGGGCGCCAGAGAAAATGGCCAGACCCGGTGCCTGTGCCCGTTGTTCACCGACCTATAACGTAGAGGCTGCCAGATCCGGCGCACTGCGGGTGCCCCGTCGCGTTTCGCCGGCCATTGGGGCTGGCGATCGGGGTGGGGGACAGATTAGTCGTGGGCGGGGGCCTTCCACATTCGAGTCCGGCCCCCACCCGGAGTCGGGCTGACGCCCGACAACAGGATGGGGCACCCTGCTGCGGCCGGCGATCGGGGTGGGGGACGAAGCAGGTTGGCAGAATACTAGTCCGGCTCGGTTGCGGACTCGGTTCGACCCGATCGTTCGTGCAGGTGTCGGTGTTTGGCGCATTTGGGACAGAAGCAAGTGCTGAACGGCCGGTTCAATCGCGCCGGGATCGGCTCACCCTCGTCGTACCAGGCCGCCCGCATGGTGAGTTGCTCGGCGGCGGCGAGCTTGAACAGCGCCAGATCACCGCCAACCGCCTCGACCAGGAGCAGCCCCGCATTCTGATGCCCGATGGGAAACACCTCCGGGTGGTATGGTGACCGGCGGAACGTCTGGCTGGCCAGCATCTGGCGCAGGTTCGCGGTGATATCCATGATCTCGCGGGCGTCCTTGGTGTGGTTGAGCCCGAGTAGATGCCCGGCCTCGTGCGAGGCTACGTTGGACAGCGCGTTGGCCATCTCTTCCACCGAAGGGTTGAGCGGGATGAAGGCCTGGAAAGTATCCACGTAAATGATGGCCTGCTGGCTCAGCGCCTGGTTGAACTCGTCCACATACTCGGCGATGCCCAGCAGGGCGGGGTCGTATGCGCCGAAGTGCACGGTCGTGTGAGGTTCGGTGGGGTCGATCTCTTCCCGCGAGGACACGAACTCGACGTTCAACCCTATATAATCCTGCCGGACCTGTGCCACGATCTGTTCGATGAGCAGCGCGGTTTTTCCACTGAACTCCTCGCCGATCAGACTACCCTCGAAGACCGGGATGTTGACCGGGGGGCGTCGCCCAATGGTAACCCCGTCGGCACCGTCGAAGTTCAGGTAAACGAGCTGTGGATTGGGCTCGGGGGGCACCCCCCCCGGCACGCACCGGACGCTCAGCAGGTAGCTGCCCCGGGTTCCGCTTCCGTAGCTGGCGGCCACCGCCACATAGCAATGTGCGGTATCGCGGCGCGATTGCATGTCGATCGCGGAATTGAAATCGCCGCCGTAGTAGCTGCGGTCGTCGTTCGTAATCATGCCATCGCCATTCGCGTCGAACACGGCGAGCACCGGATCGAGAGAACTGTTAGCCTCCACCGTGACGATCAGCCGGTCGCCGACCGCGACCGAGCCGATGTCGAAGACCTCCACCGGATTGCCGGGCGAAATCTCCCCACTGATGATTTCGGTGGCGTTGTCGGCGAGTGCCACCTTCGTGGCAGACTCGAACGGCTCGTCAGCCACGACGGTCGACGCCACCGTATCGCCGCCGTTCGACGAGTCGGTCGAGGCTGAATCGGTATCGGTGTCACCTCCACCGCTCGAACCGGAGTACCCGGCGCCGGTGTCGGCGGAACCGCCCGCCGACGGGGCGGCCCCGCAACCGGTCAAAAGCATCAATGCCAGAATAAGAAAAGCCCACGCGCAGATGTGCGCACCAGTATTGTGTTTCGTCCCCTCGAGCTTCACAGGTGGTTCCCCCAAAGAGCCGGTCCGGTGCCCATGGGCGCCGGACATCCCCACTTTGGTCGCCTGCGGATCCGACCGCGCCGTTCACGATGGAAGCGCGGTCAGGCCGGGCGATTCCCCAGGGGTGTTGAAAACCACCTGTCGGCGTCAATGCGATCGAGCGGAATCGATCGCAGGCGGTTTTGCCCCACCCCTCACGTGTGCTTCTAACCCCCCTGTGACTGCGTGGGCCGGCTCGGCGGTGCGGAAGCTACCGGTGCCGACCCAACACGAACTTCCAATTCAAAACCCGGTTGGGCAAACCGGGCTTGAGGAAAAAAGCACGGGGCTCAAGAAAAAACCGTGCGGGTGATAAAAACGGTTAACCACAGGAACTGCCGGAGGTTTTACGGGGCGTAGACCGACCGCGTGCAAAAACCGCCGGGTCCGCGTGAACAGAGGTGGGCGAGCTGTTCAAGTAAGCTGAGGCTAAGCCGTTGCCTCTCCAGTCGAACCGCTGCCTCGAGAATGCGCCCTCCGCCAAGTACGTTCAAGCGTTCCGCAGCGCAGCCGAGCCGCATGACCCCAACTCCCATCGTCCGATTAAGCGAGTCGAGGTGTCGAGGTTGTGAGGTGTCTGTTCCGTGATTCGTTTGCTTTTTCTGAATCCCTATCGTACTCGTTTAGTAACGGGAGAAAGCAGCGTTCCGCCTTCGCCAACAAAAGGCGAACGGCGCTCTCGTGATCTGAGACATCGATGGCCAGGTGGGCGGCTTCATCACCGTGGTGGCGCGGTGCTCCTGGCAGCAAACCGTTCGGCAGCTCTCTGGGGATTCGTAATTCATTCGGGGTTAATGAGGGTGGTCTACCGCGAGTGGTGACGCCCGGGTCCGTATGTATGTCTGACGCGGGCCTCACGGAGCGGGTGAGACCAGGGGCACACGGCTCGGGTAGCAGCTTCGCGGAAACCGCGCGTGAGTATTGCGCGCATGGCCGGCGTTGGCGTAAGCGCCAACGCGGTGGATTGGGGAAGAAGCATGCACTCTCTCCTGCGAGCCGGCGCATTGGCGGCAGTGGTTGTCCTATCCTCCAATGCTGTAAGATATCATCGGAGGCCCCCTGATCAGGTCGTGCTGTATAACATCTACGAGGATCCGGCAAACCCGCAGAAAAGCCGCGCCGTTTTCACAGTGAGGCTAGAGCTGGCCGCTGTCAAATCCGTCGGCCGCGCAGTAGGCTGGGAGATTACGGAAGTGCGCTTGCGCCACCCCGGCGAAACGAGTGAGACGGGGACGATCTGGGTTGAATCCTTTCCGGCAATCGAATCGCCGGACGGTCTGTGGTGGAGCCGGCACCGCAATCCCAAGGCTCCGCACCTGTCGGAGTTTACCCTTCCGCCGCGGTTGACGGGCGTGGCGCACTCTCAAACGCCGGACGAGGCAGACCTGGCGTACGTGCTCGAAGGAGTACGTCCTGTTGGACCACTGCGGAGATCACCGTTCCAGATCACGGCGATCCTGGACTACTACTTCATCAAAGTCGGTTCGTCCGAGCCCGAGGCGGAGGGAGATGACGAACCGACGGGAGTGGATCCGGTAAACAGCGACCCTCCGCTCGGAAGGATAGCGTTGGATAGGGGAAAGACCGATCGAAACACGGCGAATGACCTAAACCGCGATCTTCGGGCGGTGGGGTCGATTGGCGACAAGAGCGGCGCTGAGGAGCACAATGTCGCTCGCTGGGTCAGTGAGGATGCGAACTCCAGCGGCGTTGCCGACAAGTGAGAGACCGGCCGCCGGCGACGTCAGGGATCACGGGAACTTAATGGGTCGATACTGGCCATCTCCCCCGTCTTGCCGGCGGCGCGTTGCACCCGATGAGTTTCAAGTATTTGCCAGTTCTGTTGGATGGCCTCGAGGAACGATGCGCGCTGTGCCGAATGTCCCGCCGGAGTTCCGGGAACCGCCAGGTCTTCGAGTGACGACTTCGCTTCCGTGAGCAGCGCCTCGGCCGCTTCGTCATCCTCGATCGTATCCCGGCGAAGGTGGCACATCGCCAGGTTTATTCTCGACGAAACCACAGCTTCCACACACGTCACGGTGACCGCCCGCTCGCGCAGAAGTGATTCTCGAATAACGCATGACTCCTGATAATACGCCAGCGCCTCTTCCGTTCGATCGAGTTCAGCGCAGCACCTCCCGAGCCAATCGTACGTCTCGGCGAGTTCAACCCTGAGCGCACGATTGGGTTTGACAGACGACGCGAGTTCCTCCCGGATTTCAAGAGCGTTGAGGAAGTCAGCGCGAGCCTGCTCCAGCATCTTCAGTTTGAAGCGAACATGGCCGCGATACACATAGGCAAAGGCGTACATGCGGCGCCAGTCCAGGTTGTCGGGCTCCAGATTGATCAGACCGCGGCCTAGCGCCACGGTGGCCTCACCGTGCTCTTGAGCCTGCCTGAGATCGTCGGTCTGAAGATGGAGTTTGACCAACCGGGCGTGAATGCTAAGGAGATCCCGTTTCGAGGCCGCGTTGGAGGGGTCTACCATAGTCAGGTATTCCCCGATTTTCACAGCTTTGTTAAACAGGCGCAACGCATCTGAAAGCCGACCGGCATCCCGGTAAGCGGTTGCTAACCTTCCGCACGAGACCAGCGTCTCATGCCGCACCTTGACGTCCGCGGGCTTCGTCGCAAAGAGACCCTCCTGAAGTCGAAGTGATTCTTCCAGAGACTGTATCCCCCGTTCCACACTGCCTAGTTTGATTCGGCTGTCACCATTCCATTCGTATGCCCTCGCCAGCAGTCGGGTCCATCCCGAATCGCCGGGGTTCCCGACGAGGGCTCGCTTGGCCAAAGAGATTGCGGCCTCACTTTGTTCGGCGGCCTCAGGGTAGTGCCCCATCTGGTGAAAGTGCCTGGCGTAGTCGATCCGGGTTTTGCAGAGTTCATGCTTGACTTCGAGGGCGTCCGGGTTTCGAGCAACCAGCGTCTCACCGAATGGAACGGCCAGTTCAAACCAATGACCGCGATCCGTGGCGACCCCGGCAAGTTTCCGGTAGGCGCGCAGCGTGTCGAGGTCCCTTGCGTATTCCGGGGTGTCCCGCGAGGCGAGGTCGTTGTTCGTTCTAAGAAAGGCCTGGTAATGTCCGGACGCGTCGGCATGGCGACCCTCTGCGTAGGCCATGTCACCCAACCGTTCGTGGATTCGGGCCTGAATCGCGTCCATGGCTTCATCAGATTGCACGAGCGGCATGAGTTCCTCGAAGCGATCCTGGACCACCTGGAGGATTTCACTCTGGACCTCAGAGGCGCCGGCCAGGGCGCCGACGGATTCGATGACCAGGGTGATGATGTCGTCCAGTGTGGCCTGTCCGACCTCGACCGCCATGACCGCGGTTTCTCTCTGCGCGCGTGCCTTGAACCACTGTGCCGTGACCAAGAGCGACGAGGCAACGACAACGACGAACAACGCGACGGAAAACGCCACTTGCAAGCGGTATCGTCGAATAGTCTTCCTGAGGACGTAAAGACTGCTGTCCGCCTTTGCCTCAACGGCTTCCCCGGCTAGATAGCGGTCGAGATCTGCGGCAAACGCCACGGCTGATTGATAACGCCGCCCCTTATCCTTCACCAAAGCCTTCAGCGCCACGCGTTCGAGATCGTCACTGATTTCTCCGTTCGCAAGCCGATCCTCGGGCGGGCACGCTGCCCGCGTCTTGCGGAGGCTCCAGGGCTCGCAAGTCAGGATATTGTGGTAAACCTCGGCAGGCTTGCCATCAACGGGATAGGGAAAAACGTCGGTAAGAAGCTGGTACAGCATCACGCCCAGGGAATAAATGTCGGATCGAACATCAACCTCCTGCCCGGTTCCGTCGACCTGTTCCGGGCTTAGGTATGGGAGCGTTCCAAATACGCGGCCGGCGACAGTGACCGAGTGGTCTCCCGGCGTGCCGAATTCCTCGTCGAACGCTTTCGCCAGGCCGAAGTCAAGAACGTGCGGTCGACCTTCCACGTCCACCAGGATGTTGGCGGGTTTCAGGTCGCGGTGAATAATGCCGCGTTGGTGGGCGTAGGCAACCGCGCGACACACTTCAGCAAAAAGCTTGACGCAGTCCCGGATGGTAGGGCGATGGAACAGCAGATAATCATTGATCGGCACGCCGTCAACGAATTCCATCGCATAATAGGGCCGACCGCGAACAACGCCGCTGTCGTACAGCGTCACGATGTTCGGGTGCCTCAGTCGGGAGACGAGGTCCACCTCACGCTCGAAACGGAGTCGCTGTCTGTCCGAGGCCAAGGGCCCGTCGAGCAAGACCTTGATCGCCACCTGCCGCTTTGTTGCGACTTGGACGGCCCGGTAGATCACGCCTTGCCCGCCATACTCAAGGCGTTCGAGGATTCGATACCCTTTGAGTGACTCCTCGAGTAGCTGTTGCTCCTCGCTCAAGTCAGTGTGGCCGTCAGCGTCGTGGTCGGAAAGCGATGGGCGCATTGCCGCCCTCTCCGCCGCCTGAATCACCCTGAGCTTGCCCAATTGATCGTGAAGCTCCGGCAGGAGTTCGGGGTGCCGGCGCTCGAGAGCGGCTACGTCCACCGATTCGCCGGCTGCCCCTTGGCGTATTACCTCGTCAATGATCCGCTCGACGCGGTAGCTCTTGCCGGAGTCAATGTTCGGTGAAATTGCCCGGTTGCGTCCCATGGATCACCCTTGCCAAGCGCGGAGCGGGCGGGACACCTTCTAGGAACTCGTCGACGGGGCGTCGGTGAAAAAGCGCCCCGAGTTGCCGAGTTGCGCTCGCATCTGGCGCAGGCCGCGGTAGATGATGCTGCGAACAGCCGGCTTGGTCTTTCCCGTGACCTTGGATATCTCGTCGAAGGATTTTCCCTCGATAAACCTCATCTGAACGGCGCGCTGACGTTCCTCGGGGAGTTGCGCCAGGACGTTCCTGATTGCATCCTCCGCCTCGTGCAAGGAGACTTCGCGGCTCGGGGTTCGGCCCTTTCCCGCAATAGTGTTGAAAAGGGTCACGTAGGACGAGCGAGGATTCCACTCCCCGGGCAGCGCCCGCAACCCGCCTCCTCTCTTGAGCCGGCGGGCCGCTTTCGCCATGTTGATGGCGGTTCGGGTGGCAATACTCTTCAACCAAGCTTCAAACGAGTCCTTACCGTTGGGATGAAATCTCGAGCTCTGTTTGAACGCCGTAATCCAAACCTCCTGCAGCACGTCTTCCGGGGATATGGTGCGCTGCAGATCCGCGCCCAGTCGTTTCGCGATGAATCGCCGGAGCCGCTCCTCATGGTTGAGGAGCAGGCGCTGCAAGGTCGCGTTATCCAGATGGTCATTGCTCATCTGCATCAGTGTCGACATCCCCCTGTTGCCGGGCGAGGCAGATGCTCCCTCCGGAGGCGCACCTCGGTGGAGGCAATCCGGTGGTGGATTCTAACCGAAGACGCGGCGGGTGTACAGTCTCAGGGACAACTTTATGTGTTTGCAAGAGGAATCCCGGTCAGGACGGGAGCGGAAACCCGAGGCTTCTTTGGTTTCTTCGCAAGCGCGCCGAGCGCAGACGTTGCTTATTAAAACTGGCGATCCCACCCATCCTGCCGAGCATAGACCGGGTTTCATCGCAAGGCAGTGGTTTTTGGAGGGGAATGCCCGCTGAGTCTTGTCGGTAAGAACGGGAGAGAGAGCGAAGCCCATGCGGGCTCCCATTACCGGCAAGGCCGATCGGCCGTCACCCGCAGCAGATTCCCGCAGAGAGCGGTTGGATCTGCCTGCGGGTGACGGAAAACAGATAGGCGCCGAGGAGGAGAGAGCGAGGGCGCACTCCAGAGACCGGTAGACCCGTACAACCGCTTTGACAAGACGGTCAGAGGCAACGGCGGAGGGGACGTCGCGATCCCGACTCCTTTGGGCGTGTTTGGGCACGCCAAGGGGGGAATCCAGCCCATCTAGGAGAGAGAGAATGCTTCGTGTTCAGATCACTATCGCGTTGGCGTTTGTTGCACTTGCGGCCGCTCCAGCGACTGCACAAACCATTCGGTATGTCGATGACGACGCCCCAACCAACGGCGACGGCATGACCTGGTCCACTGCGTACAGGTATCTTCAGGATGCCCTGACCGAAGCGGACACGAACGGTGCGGTAGCGGATATCCGTGTTGCGCAAGGGACTTACAAACCGGACCTGGACGAAAGCGCCGTCGTCACACCAGGTGACCGCCAGGCCACTTTTCGACCGCTTAACGAGGTGACGATTTACGGCGGCTATGCCGGGATCAGTGCGCCCGATCCCGACCTGCGCGACGTGGTCAGCAACGTCTCCATCCTCAGCGGCGATCTTAACGGAGACGATGGACCTGATTTCTCCAGCAACGGTGAAAACAGCTACCACGTCGTCTTCGGTAACGGCACCGATGAAACCGCAGTTCTTGACGGCTTCACCATTACCGCCGGCAACGCAAACGGCGACGACTCCGACGGTGACGGCGGCGGGATGTACAGTTCCAACGGCAGCCCCACCCTGAACGACTGCATCTTCCGCGACAACTGCGCGATATATGGTGGCGGCGCAATGGTTTGGGAAGGTAGCCCCACGCTGATCCACTGCACCTTCACCGGCAATACTACGTTCTACAGTGGCAGCGGAATGTACAACATCCTCAACAGCAGCCCCACGTTGATTAACTGCACGTTCATCGAAAACTCGAATCTGGAGTCCAGCGGCGGCGCAATGCTCAACCAGAACAACAGCAACCCCACCCTGATTGACTGCGTATTCATTGGTAACTCGACACAATCCGGGGGCGCGATATGCAACGTGTTCGACGCCAGCCCGACATTCACGAACTGTAACTTCAGCAACAACTCTGCAACTAATGCCGGTGGTGGAATCTACAACTACGTCAATTGTAATCCGGTGTTGACCGATTGCAGCTTCAGTGAGAACGCGATAGGCGGCTGCTGCGGCGGTGGCATCATCAACTGGGAGAGTAGTCCAACACTCACCAACTGTGTCTTCGCCGACAATTCAGCCTCAAGCGGGGGTGGCGTGTACAACTACCTCAGCGGCAGCGCCCCGAGACTGACTAACTGTACGTTCCGCGGGAACTCGGCTAACTACGGCGCTGGAATGTACAATGGCACAGATACTTGCCCGACATTAGTCAACTGTACGCTCAGCGGCAACCCGGCCGGCGCCTACGGCGGTGGGATGTACAACAGTAGCTGCAATCCCACCCTCACCAACTGCACGTTCAACGGGAACTCCGCCTACTACTACGGCGGCGGCGGTTACAACACCTCCGCGTGCAACCTTACTTTGACGAACTGCGTCCTGTGGGGCAACACCGATGCGGACGGTGCCGTGGAGTCCTCGCAGATTCGCGGCGGGACGTCGGCGGTGACTTATACCTGCATCCAGGATGACGATCCGGACGACGGATACATCCCCTTCGGGGGCGAAGGCAATCATAACATAGACGACGATCCGATGTTCGTGAACTCCAATGGCCCTGATGGAATCCCTGGTACGGAAGACGACGATCTGCGGCTTCTCGCGGGCTCACCGTGCATCGACGCGGGCACCAACGGGGCCGACATCGATGCCAATTCGTCTGGTGTCCAGCCGCTGCCCGAGACGGACGCCGACGGCAACCCGCGGGTGGTGGACGGTGACGGTGACGAAGAGGCCATCGTTGACCTGGGACCTTACGAGTACCAGGGCGGCCAAGACGTAATCGTGGCGGAGTTGATCCTGGATCACACCTGGATGTATCAGAGCCTGCCCGGACAGACCAATTGCGGGTTGACCGCGACGGTGGAAAACATCGACGACCCGCTGGCCAACACCAGCTACACCTATACCTGGGAGTTCGTGTTGCCGCCGGACGTGACCGAGCCGCCGACCACCATCGCAGGCGGCGGACCTGAAGACGCCAACTGGGAGTTCGCCGCACCGTCGTGTGATACCAACGGCCTGTCGGACTCAGGCATTGCGCACATCGTGCGGGTGACCGTCACCGGAGACGACCACGGCAACACGGGCACGGTGGAAACTGAGTTCGGCATCGGCCTGCTCGGCGACGTCAACAACGATACGGTGGTCAATTCGGCGGACCGGGCGATTGTGAACACGTTTTGGCGGACGGGTTCGGCGGGCAGCTTCACGCTGCGCGATTGTGACGTGAACTGCGACGGGGCGGTGAACTCGGCGGACCGCGCCATCGCCAATGCGATCTGGCGAGGCACGCTGTGCGGCAACTCGGTGAGTGAGCCTTGTCCGTTGCGCGGAGCATGCTCGACTTCGTCAGCTTCGTCACTCGACAGAAGGGCGAAGCAGCGGATTCGTG
>JAUWNF010000115.1 GCA_030612785.1 Phycisphaerales bacterium | reverse complement strand
CGGAAGGGACCTGGATCTCGCGCGAGATCACGCGCGTGTACAGCGAGTTGCACGAAATGGGCTTCGCCCACAGCGTCGAGGCGTACCAGGGTGGCGTGCTGGCGGGCGGGTTGTATGGGGTGAGCCTCGGGGGGGCCTTTTTCGGTGAGTCCATGTTCTATCGCGTCTCCAACGCGTCGAAGGTTGCGTTGGTGTACCTGGTGGAGAGAATGGTCGAGCGCGGGATGACCCTGCTGGACGTGCAGTTTATGACCGAGCACCTGCGGCAGTTCGGCACCGTGGAAATCCCGCACGAGGCATACATGCAACGGCTCACGGAGGCCCTCAAGCTGCCCAACCGCTTCGTGTGACCCGCCGAGGGTGTGCCGTCCACCAGGGGGTGGCGCTACAGGCTGCAACAGGAAAAGGATGTCCACGCAGACTTCCCAGACTGAGGCCGGCAACGCCTTGTTCCTCAAGAACATGGCCCAACTCTGGCGCGTTGATCCGGAGTTGGCGATCCTGCTCGATGAGATCGACGATGAGGAGCGCCTGTCGCTGGAACCGACCAGGTCGGGACACTGGACCACAGCCAAGTCCACACCCGACGGGCGCAGATGCTACCTGGCCAGCCGCTACGATCCGGTGAAGGAGGCCAAGACCCGGATCGAAGCCGTGCCGCTGGAAGACAAGTTCTGTTTTTTCATCAGCGGTTTCGGGCTGGGGTACGACATCCAGGGGCTGCACGCCCGCCTGAAGGGGGACGCGGTGATCGTGGTCAGCGAGCCGTCACTGCCGCTGCTGGCTACGGCGCTGTGCTGTGTCGATCTTTCCGAGGCCATCGCCTCGGGCCGGCTGGTGGTGCTCACCTCCGAGGACAAGCGCCGCCTGCACCACCGCTTACAGCCGCACAACGCCCTGATGATGCTCGGGGCGCAGTTCGTGAACCACCCGCCCTCGCAGCAGATCGATGGGGAGTTCCACGCCCGGGTCCGCGCCCTGTTGACCGATTTTGTCACTTACATGCGGATGTCCGTGGTGACCCTGGTGGCGAACTCGCAGATCACCGGGCGCAACGTGGCCAACAATCTGGCCACTTACTTGTGTACGCCGCCGATCAGCATCTTCCAACAATCCTTCAGGGGTCGTCCGGCGATCATCGTTTCGGCCGGGCCGAGTCTGCGTAAGAACATCCACTTGCTGTCCGAAGCGAAAGGCCGGGCACTGATCTGCGCGGTCCAAACGGTGCTCAAACCCCTGTTGCGGCGGGGCGTTCGGCCGGACTTCGTCACCAGCCTGGACTATCACGAGATATCGAAACAGTACTTCGAGGGCGTGGTCGATCTCGCCGACGTGCATCTGATCGCTGAGCCGAAGGCGACCTGGCACGTGGTGGACAACTACCCCGGCCCGGTGTCCCTGCTGGACAACGACTTCGCCCATCTGCTGGTCGGCAAGCCTCTGGCGGGGCGTGCCGGCCTGGAAGCGGGGGCCACCGTTGCCCACCTAGCGTTTTATTTTCTGCGCCACCTCGGGTGCGACCCCATCATCTTCGTCGGGCAGGACCTGGCCTACACCGGGCACGTGTACTACGTGCCCGGGGTCGAGATGCACCAGAACTGGCGCAGCGAAATCAATCGCTACAACACCATCGAAATGAGGGAGTGGGAGCGCCTGGTGCGCAGCCGCGAGATTCTGCGCAAGACCCAGGACGTCAACGGGCAGGAAATCTACACCGACGAGTTATTGTTCACCTACCTCGAGCAACTCGAAAAGGACTTGGCCGGCGCGGGTATGCGGGTGATCAACGCCACCGAGGGCGGCGCGCGCATCCGCGGGACCGAGGAGCTGTCGTTGCGTGAAGCGCTCGACCGGTATTGCGGAGAGCCTTTGCCGGCGGAGTGCTTCGCCTATCGCCGCACGGTGAAGTGGTTCGACAATTCCCTACTGGCACCGGCGCGGGCGGAACTCGATAAACGCCTGGAAGAGGTGCGCACGGTGCGGCGCATCTGCCAGGAGACGGAGAAGGTGTTGCGCGAACTCGAAGGGCTCACCGGCAACCCGGAGCGCTTCAACCGCCGCCTCGCCCGGGTGGATGAGCTGCGCACCCGGCTCAACGCCTCCTCCCGCGGATACGCGATTATCAACGCTATATCGCAATTGTCGGAGCTGCGCCGCTTCACCGCGGATAAGAAGTTGTCCATCTCCGGCGCCACCGGCGCCGAGCGGGCCCGTCGCCAAATCGTGCGCGATCTCGAGTTCGTGCAGGCGACCGAACACGGCGCAAAGGTTGCCGAGGAAATCATCTCGGGCGCTCTGGAACGTTTCGAGACCGTTCGCTCCAGAAAGGGGCCGTCGTGAAAGTCATCGCCGCGCTCGTTGCCGATTTGGACACCACCTGCCTGGGGACCGCCAGCCGCGCGGCTGAGCGAGTCGGTGACGATACCGTTCTGGGCATGACGGTGCGGCGGCTGGCACGCGCCAAGCGACTGCAAGGGGTCTACGTGCTGATCCCGACCGCGCAACACGCCCGGGCGGCGGAACTCCTGGAAGGAACTCCGGCGCTGCTCCGGCAGCACGAGGCCGGGGCGGCCCCCTTCGAGCAACTGGTCCGCGTGGCTCGCAAGTGGTCCCTGGACGGCTGGCGCGGCGGCATCGGCGGCACCACGGCACTGGACGAGTACGCCTACCCACGGCTATTGGCGGGACTGGCCAAACAGGAGTCGGCCGACGCCGTGTTGTGCGTGCCCGCGGCTTCTCCGCTGGTCGATCCGCAACTGGCCGACGCCATGATCGACCACTTCTGCACCGTGTCCGACGAGATGAGGATGACTTTCGCGCTCGCGCCGCCAGGCCTGACCGGCACCATCTTCCAGGCCGACCTTCTTCAGGAAATGGCGGACAAGAACATCCCCCCCGGCTGGACCATGAGCTATAAGCCGGATTCGCCGAGCGTCGACCTGGCCACGCGGAAGTGCTGCTTTCAAGCGTCCGAGGCGGTGCGGCACGCGGTCGGGAGAATGATCGCCGACACCCGGGCGTCGCTGGAGCGGATTCGGCGCTGTCTGGCGGCACACCCGGACCCGGATGCCGAAACGGTCGGACGCTGGTTGATCGCCCAGGAAACCGAATTCGTCCCCGAGTTGCTGCGCGAGGTCGAGATCGAGTTGACCACCGAGGACCAACTGGCCTCGACGAGCCTGCGCCCGCGCGGGTCGCGTGTCGGGCAGCGTGGGCCACTCGACGTGGACGTGATACGGCGTGTTGCCGGGGAGCTGGCCGGCTACGACGATTCGCTGGTGGTGCTAGGCGGGTTCGGAGAGCCGCTGTTGCACCCGGCGCTCGATGATATCCTGGGCGCGTTGCGCGACGCGGGCGTGTACGGGATTGCCCTGCGAACCAACGGGATCGCCCTGACCGACGATGCCATCGAAGTGCTTATCGCACATCACGTGGACGTGGTAAGCGTAACCCTGGACGCGACCACTCCGGAAACCTATGCCAAGGTCCACGGAAGTGACGCATTCGAGCGGATAGTCGGGAACATTGAGCGTCTGATTTCCGCCCGAGAAGGAAAGCCGGCGAACCGCCTGCAGCGCCCGCCGACGGTGGCACCGCTGGTGGTTCCCGAAATGATGAAGTGCCCGGAGACTTTGCGGGAGATGGAGGCATTCTTCGACGGATGGATTCGCAAGGCCGGCTGGGCGGTTGTGGTCGGGTACGACCATTATGGAGGCCGGTTGGAGAACCGCTCGGTGGTGGACATGGCCCCTCCGGACCGAACACCGTGTCGGCGGATTGGCACGCGCTGTCTGGTGACCGCCACGGCGGACGTGTTGATATGCGACCAGGATTTCGCGGCGGAGCGGCCGGCGGGGAACCTAACCCAAGCGACATTGGGAGAAATCTGGCGCGGGGTGGCCTTTACTGCCGCCCGTGACGCCCACGCTCGCGGTGGGTATAAAGACGTACGGTTCTGTGACCAATGCCGGGAGTGGCACCGCCCATAAGGCCGAGGTGTAAGGTGTGTGATCCGGCAACGACGGCACTGCCCATGCAGGTGGAAGGGCGTTGGTGGGTCGCACACACCCGCCCGCGCGCGGAGAAGGCCCTCGCCGCCGATCTGACCCGCTTCGGCATTCCGCATTATCTGCCACTGCATGAGAGCGTGACCCGCAGCCGCGCGACAAATCGGGTGTCGCGGTCGATGTTGCCGGTCTTTCCCGGCTACCTGTTCTTCGCCGCCACCGAAGAACTGCGTCTTCAGGCATTGAAGACCAACCGAATCGTCAACGTCTTGACGGTCCCTAATCAGGAGCAGTTAATTGGGGAGTTACGCCAGATTCAGAGGGTGCTCACCTCGAACACGGGGTTCGCGCGGAAGCCACGACTCCAAGTGGGACACTGGGTGCGCATCATTGCCGGACCGTTGGAGGGGGTCGAGGGCGTGGTGAGCAGCCAGCGGTCGCCCCGCCGAGTGTTCCTGAATGTTGATATTCTCGGGCAGTCGATCACCGTGGAGACGTCCCCCGACGTGGTCGAGCCGATCAGCCGGCCTTCCTTCGCCTAACCATCATCCCGCATCACCCGGTCGATAAGGGACGGCGGAGTGCCGATGTCGACCACCCGCACGGTGCCCGTCCATTCGCGGGCACCGGGTCGCGAAAGTCCGACCTTTTCGGCTACAAACGTCACGGTTACGTCGGCCCGTATCGCGATTCCGCCCGGCCGACCGGTGTCGCAATCCAGCCCGGAGGGTATGTCGATCGCTACGGTGGCGGCGTGCGGCGTATCGTTGATCGCGGCGATCAGTTCCGTCAACGGCTGCCGGACCTCGCCGGTAAAACCGGTGCCCAAGAGGGCGTCCACTACGATGTCGTCACGGGCAAGCGTGCAGGCTGCGGCGCGCATGCGCTCGGCGGTGTCGATCAAAGTCATTTCGACGCCCATGTTTCGCAAGATGCGCTGGTTGATCTCCGCATCGCCGCGCAGGACCGACTCGGGTACGGTCAGGTAGACCTCGACGTTCACACCTGCATTGAGCAAATGGCGGGCGATCACGAAGCCGTCACCGCCGTTATTTCCGCGACCGCAATAGACGGCCACGCGCCGGGCGTTCCTTTGCTCGACGAGCTCGCGAATGGTTTGGGCGGCCCCGCGCCCGGCGTTTTCCATGAGCACCACCCCGGGAATCTGGAGTTCATTGATGGCGATATCGTCCACCCGGCGGATTTGTTGGCGAGTCAGTTTTGTACCCATGTGAGTCATTGTAACCCAAAACCGCGATGTGCCCCAGCGCGCCGGGCCATCGGCACCCTCTTCGGGCGCGCCGGGACCTGGGTTTGCCACCCGCGGACTCCGACCCGCAATTTGGGACTAAAGGTGATACTTGCGCAGCTTGTTGTAGAAGGTACGCCGAGACAGGCCGAGGCGCTTGGCCAAGTCCACGGTGGTGCCCGTCGAGTTCTTCACCATTTCCGTGAGCAGGCGACGTTCCAGTTGCTCCATCAGACCCGGCAGCGAAACACCCCCCTGATCGAGCAGTCGGCGACCGACTTGGACCAGTTCCCTGGTCGTTGCCTGGGTATCCTCGTCCGCGTTGGCAAGGTTGTAGCCGGCCGCCTCCAGGTCACTCAAGTCGAGTTGATCGCCCTGGGTTTTGAAGGCAAGCATCTGGCGAATCACGTTCTCCAACTCGCGCACGTTGCCCGTCAGCGGGCGCCGGCCCAGCACGCCGTAGACCCGCGGGTCCACGCGCTGGATGGGCGTGTGGTAGTAACCGGCGTACTTGTTCAGGAAGAACTGAACCAATGCCGGTATGTCTTCAGGACGCTCTCGCAGGGGGGGGATTTCCAGAATGATGACGTTCAGGCGTTGATACAGGTCCAACCGGAAAGTGCCCTGCTCGACCATGGCCGGCAGGCGCCGGTGGGTGGCGGCGATCACCCGAACGTCCACGGCGATCTCCTCGTCGGCCCCCACGGGCAGCACGACACCCTCCTGCAAAACGCGGAGCAGTTTCGGCTGCAACGCCGGATCGAGCTCGCCGATTTCGTCCAGCAGCAACGTGCCGCCGTCGGCCGAGCGGAAGTGCCCCTGCCGATCCTCCGTCGCTCCGGTGAACGCCCCCTTCACATGACCGAATATTTCGCTGTCGGCCAAGGTGCCGCTGATCGACGCACAATTCACCACCAGGAACCGTCGCCGGGAACGTTTGGGATCGAGGCGGTGGATCGTCTCAGCGAGCAACTGCTTACCGGTGCCTGACTCGCCGTAAATGACCACGGGCACGTCGGATACCTGGGCTGCCTTCGCCGCCTTCGACAAAACGTCGGACATCATCGGGCTGCGCGCAATGAAGCCGCCTTTCGCTGACACCTCCACCTCGTGAAACGCGTTCCGCCGGCGGTGTTGCGTGCGGGCCCGCGCGGCTGCGGCCAAAACGTGACGGCGCAGAGCCCGTTCATCTACGCGCCTGGCGCTCACGCTGACGAAACCTCTTATACCTTCTTCGATGATCCGGCGGGAGAGTTTGCCGTCGGGGCTCGAGCGAAACAAGACGATTACCTCGTCGGTGCCCGCAGCCGCCCGAAGTGAACCAAGTGCTTCCGCGACGGAAAGCTCCTGCTCGCGGAGCAACTCTGCCGACACCACCACGCTTGTGAAAGCGGCGCCTGCGGTCGCGAGTTCAGCGGCGTGCGCCGCCGACCCGGCTTCCATCAAGTCGAAGTCGAGGTCGCCCAGCGCCGATACGATGCAACTCCTGATGACGGGGTCTTCATGGACAACAAGCAGCCTGCCCACCACCCCCTTGGGTGAGTCCAAGTCCTCTCCCTCCCAACGTATGCTCCCCCGCCCTGGCGGTCGTGCCAACCGACAGAAACCAGGCGCGGAGTTGGCTCTTCTCCCAGCCTCGGGGTGCGCTGCTGCGATACCGGGCAACGCAGCGCTACCCTCAAGCTATCACCAACCTAAGAACACCCTCCCCGTGAGTGGCTAGCTCAGAAATGGAGTCTTCTCTCTCTCCCCACTTCAGCTATTCCCACATCCTGTCACCAGTCTAATGGAACGTCCCCTCGATGTCAAGACATTCCGCAGCCAAGAAGCCGGTGCCGCCAATGCGATCCTCGGCGGATGACCGGCAGGCCCGATCATCACCGGTATGACCTTTCTGGCCGGTTTTCCACACCGAGGTGCCGTAAGAGAGAGGTGCGCCACGATGACGAGCAAGGACGTCGGACCATTCGTACGCATGTTCGCTGCCGTTCAGGCGTTCTTGTAGCGGCCGCCGTTAGGTATGCCAAACATGTCGCTGTATAAGCAAACAAAGCCGCCTGCAAAATAATGACGCCGCAGGCTATCTTGCATTTGATTCGCTTCCTTGGGTTAGTAGAATGCCTAACCGCGCAGGGCAGATTCGACGACCTGCGGACCAGTGCAAGACGTTCGGCGCAACTCCGGTTATGTCGCGGTGTTTGCGCACCAGAACCGGCGATTCGTGAACCCTTGAAGACGGAGAACAATCATGGGAGACGCTGATAACCTGAAGATCACGGTTGATCGGGAAGCCTGCATCGGTGACGCAGCCTGTTGCAGCGACGCACCCGATACCTTCGAGATGGACGACGACGACATCGCCGTTGTCAAGGATCCCGTGGGCGATGATCGGGACACCATCCTCGAGGCGGCCGAGAACTGCCCCACCGACGCCATCAAGATCGAGGACGCAGAGAGTGGCGAGGTGCTGTATCCGAAAGACTAGCAGCGCCATCGATCATCGGTCTTTATCGTCAGGCGACAATCCGGGATTGTCGCCTTCTTTGCGCGCCGGGCGTCGCGGCTACCGCCTGATGCCAACCGAGTCGTCTGGCCGTTCAAGTCCAGCTCCGCCAAGCCAACAGACTGTAGGGCTGCGATTGCTTCTGACCCATTCACTTCGGGAAGTGTCGAAGCCAACTGGTGCTCCAAGGTTCGCTTAAAGAACAACGCCAAGACCGCCACAAAGACGTGGGCTACGTTACTCCCCGCCTTCGGCACGTTTCAGGAGGTGCTTGCCGGCGCGTAGTCCGCAACCGACCTACACACGTACAGAGTTAGCCTTACCCATCTTCTCCAAGGCTTTGAGGGCGATGGTTTCCAGGTCGCCGCGCAGCGCGCGGCCGGGCCTAATGGAGCAGTGCGCACCGACAGTGTCGGCGCCGGTTTACTGCGGCCCATCCATTGCGCCGGCGAACTCGACATAGTCATCCAGGTCGATCGCCTTATCGCCGTTCATGTCTCCCGGCTGACACGTGGGGTTCGATGATACGTCGGTCTCACCGAAGCATCTCTGGAACGCTGCGAAGTCGGCTAGATCCACGTCGCCGTCGGGCTCGAAGTCGCCGTTGCCGGGATTGACGCATTGAAACGCCGATACGGTGAAAGCATCGATGCCGCCCTCCGTCACCGAGTCGTTGGGATTGTCGCTAACGGTGAAACGCACCCTGACCAGGGCAGTGGGCCCGACATAGTCGGCGACATTGAACGAATGCTCCGTCCAGCCGCTACTGTCCGGAACGGTCTCGACCGTGGTCCACGAACCGCCGTCATTGTCGGAAATCTCGACGACCATCTGATCAAGCGTGCCGTTGTAGCTGCGCAGCCACCGTGCGTAGCTGACGGTATAGTCTCCCCCGCCGGAGAGGTCGAGCACGGGCGAGAGCAGCCGCGTGGGACCGCCGTCGAGGTCTTGGTCATAACCGTTTCCGGTGATGTAGCAGCGACCGGAACCATCGGAATCATTGGGCGGATCCCCACGGGCACCGCTGCTGCCGGAAGGTACACCGCGCTCCCAGGGACCATCGGCAACGC
>JAUWNF010000701.1 GCA_030612785.1 Phycisphaerales bacterium | reverse complement strand
AGACGGCTATTTCTCCCGTCGCACTGGGTCAGGTGCTCTTGGAGCCCGACGGTTACGGCGAAAAGAGGCTGCGGAGGGAATTCAAGGCCGACCTCACGGCTGAACTCGCCGAGCGCCGGGCGAGATTGGCCGCTTCGGGTCTGGACCCCGCCCACGTCGAAGCCGAGGTCCGCTATAAGTGGATCGAAGACGTCGTTTCTCGGGCGGTGCATACCGATCAGGCACGGGTAGCTTCACGTTCGGACGCGGCGGATCGCCTGGTTACGCATCGTGTGTTCGGCTTTGTGCTCCTGGTGGTCGTCATGGGTGTCGTGTTTCAGTCGATCTACGCCGGGGCCGCTCCGCTGATGGACTTCACCGACGGCGCCTTCAATGCGCTGGGTGGGTTGGTCGGTGGTCTGTTGCCGGACGGGGCCCTGCAAAGCCTGGTGGTCCAGGGGGTGCTCGGCGGCGTGGGCGCGGTGATGATCTTCTTGCCGCAGATCATGATCCTGTTTCTCTTCATCGCGATTTTGGAAGATTGCGGCTACATGGCCCGGGCGGCGTTCCTGCTGGATCGGGCCATGGGGGTCTGCGGATTGAACGGCAAGGCGTTCATCCCCCTGCTTTCCTCGTTCGCGTGCGCGGTGCCCGGGATCATGGCCACCCGAACCATCGAGAACCGCGCCGATCGCTTCGTGACCATCCTGGTGGCACCGTTGATGAGTTGCAGCGCCCGCTTGCCGGTGTACGTTCTGTTGATCGCCGCTTTTGTTCCGAAACGCTCGTTGCTGGGCGGCATCGCGGGCCTGCAGACCCTGGTGTTGATCGCCATGTATGCCGTCGGCGTCGTTGTGGCCATCGTGGTGGCTTCGTTCCTACGGCGCGTGGTCTTCAAGGAGAAAAGCCGCGCGTTTATGATGGAACTTCCTTCATACAAGTGGCCGTCGCCCAAAACCGTGCTCTATCGCGTTTACGAGCGCGCCCGCGAGTTTGTCGTTCGGGCCGGGACGATTATCTTCGCAGTGACCATTCTGATCTGGGCCTTGGCTTACTACCCTCGACCGTCGTCTGTCGCGGACCCGTCCGGCACTTCGCAAGCGCCGGTCGCAATCGACCGACACGAGACCTCAGGAACATTACTTGACGCAGCCGGCGCCGATCTGGAACCGATTA
The DNA here is from genome assembly GCA_030612785.1 of Phycisphaerales bacterium. Taxonomy (GTDB): domain Bacteria; phylum Planctomycetota; class Phycisphaerae; order UBA1845; family UBA1845; genus JAAEQG01. The sequence continues at coordinate 656 of JAUWNF010000701.1, read as the reverse complement.
GAGCAGGGGTCAATTTGCGGCACAGTTATCTCGGGCGGATCGGGCTGGCTTTGGAGCCTTTCGTTAAGCCCCTGGGGTGGGACTGGAAGATTGGCACGGCGGTGATCGCCTCCTTCCCGGCGCGCGAGGTGGTCATCGCGACGCTGGGCACGATTTACAACCTCGGCGAGGATTCCGACGAGGAGTCCACCGAACTTCGTCAAGCGATGCGGGCGGCGACGTGGCCGGACGGCCGCCCCGTCTTCAGCCTGCCGGTGGCCCTTTCCATTATGGTGTTCTTCGCTCTGTGCATGCAGTGTGCCGGGACCCTGGCGGTGATTAAGCGCGAAACGAACTCCTGGCGCTGGCCGGTGATCGCCTTCACGTATATGACCACGCTGGGCTATCTGGGCGCCTTCGCCACCTACCGCATTGCGGGTTGGTTCGTTTAGGCGAGCGGAGGATGAATATGCAAGACGCTGTGGTCATCCTGGTCGTCGGCTTGGCGGCACTCTACGTCGTGCGCCGGGCCTGGAGGACGTTCAGCGGCCGCAGCGACGGTTGCGGATGCGGCCGGTCGTCCTGCCCTTGCATGTCTCCGCAATTAGAAATCAACCGCGCTGATGAACGACCCGTCCGCCCTTGATCACCGTAGTGACGCAATTACGCCCGAAGTC
>JAUWNF010000269.1 GCA_030612785.1 Phycisphaerales bacterium | reverse complement strand
CGAGCCCCCGGCGAATGGAGAATGAAGAATTGAGAATGGAGAAAGAAGCTTCGTGGGTCTTTGTCCGATTTTTCCTTCTCCATTCTTCCTTCTCCATTCTGAATTCTTAATTCCTGATTGTGCCCATGTGGCAGGGCAAAGTTATCCGGCTGAAGCGTGGCAGATAGACTGATTCATTCTAGGGAGGTGCCGTATGTTGGGTGGGCTTGGAAACTTGGCCGGGATGCTCAAGAACGCCAAGGAAATGCAATCGAAGATGGCGGCCATCCAAGATGAGATGGCTTCCAAGCGCTTTACCGCGGAGTCCGGCGCCGGTGTGGTACGTGCGACGGTCGATGGCCACGGCGCCCTGGTGGACATCAAGCTCGACCCCGCGTCCACCGACGATCTGGAACTGCTCGAGGATCTAATCAAGGCAGCGGTGGGGGCGGCGGTGAAGAAATCTCGGGAACAAATGAAAGAAGAGTTTGCCAAGCTCACCGGCGGGTTAGACGTTCCCGGCTTGAGTGAAATGCTCGGAGGCGGATGAGTGCTTAGAGCAGCCTTCGGCCGCAACCAAAGAAGAACCTCACACAGAGACGCAGAGGCCGCAGAGAATGAATAACGGACGGTTTTCCTCCTTGGCGATCTCTGCGCCTCTGCGTGAGATTCAAAATAGCGCCACCGAAAACTTGTCGGAAAAACAAGAAAACTCGGTATTGCAATGCAGCGGATTGAATCTCTGGAACGACTGAAGCAGGAGTTTCAAAAGCTCCCGGGCATCGGCGCGCGCAGCGCCGAGCGCCTCGCGTTCCACGTCCTCCGCGAACCGCGCGCCCAAGCTGCGGCGCTGGCCCAAGCCATCCTGGACGTCAAGGACCACGTCAAGCATTGCGGTACGTGCTTCAACCTTACGGAGCAGGACCCCTGCGCGATCTGCTCGGACCCGCAACGGGACTCCGGTGAGTTATGGGTCGTTGAGCAATCCAAGGACGTGATGGCCTTGGAATCTACGGGTCTGATCCACGGTGGTTATCACGTTTTGCTGGGGCGCCTGGCTCCGCTGGAGGGGATCGAGCCGGGCGACCTGACCATCGATGCGCTGGTGGCGCGGGTCAAGGGTGGCCAGGTTCGGGAGGTGGTGCTGGCCACCAACCCGACGGCGGAGGGGGACGGCACGGCGCTCTATCTGGAAAGCCTGCTGAGCGGGCTGGGGGTCCGGATAACCAGACCCGCGCGGGGCTTGGCGGTCGGCTCGCAGTTGGAGTACGCCACACCGGGGATGCTCGAATCAGCCATCAGGGGACGCACGCCGATGTAATCCTGGGACCGTCCCCCCCTCCACGTGCCCGGCAGCGTGGTCGCCCAGGTGAGAAACAATGGTATAATGGGGTGATGGCTCATGCACTTTCACAAGTAATGGGGCAATACATGCGGCTGGAACAGCGGCTGACGCCGCAGTTGATCCAGTCCATGGACATCCTGCAGCTCAACAACATGGCCCTGGAGAACCGGATCGACGAGGAACTGGAGAAGAACTGCGCTTTGGAGGTAGTGGAGGAGGCCCCGAAGAGCACCACCCCGGAGGAGGGGGCGGCCCCGCGGGAGGATCGGGCGATCGCCCCGGAAGACCGCGAAAGCTTCCGACGCCTCGAGCAACTGTCGCAGGAGTACGACCTCGATTTCAACGAAGGCATGTATCGTCCCCGGCGCAGTTATGACAGCCGGGAGCGCGATGCGAAAATGGACGCGATGGCGAACACGGCCAGCCGCCCGGAAAGCCTCGCGGAACACTTGCTCAAGCAGTGGCACGTGCTGGATTTGGACGAGGACGTCCGCGTGGCGGGCGAGGCGATCGTTTACCACCTCGACGATGACGGCTATCTGCGGACGCGGCTGGAGGAGATGTCCGAGAACACGCGCCCGCGCGTGCCGGTTGAAACCCTGGAGCAGGCCTTGCCGTTGGTGCAGCGGCTCGATCCGGTCGGCATCGCCGCCCGCGATTATCAGGAGTGTCTGCTGTTGCAGCTCGAGGCCCTGCCGGGCGACAACCGTATCGAGCGCGAGTTGATCCAGAACCACCTGCACGACGTGGTCAAGAACCGCTACCCGGCCATCGCCAAGGCCACCGGGTATTCCACCGGTGAGATCACCGAAGCCGTCCGGGCCATCAGTTCGACGCTGGTCCTACACCCCGCCTGTCGGGTCGTCGAGGGGCAGGTTCTGCCAATCCATCCCGATGTCATCGTGGAGTATGCTTCGACGGGCGGCGGCATGACGGTGCGCTTGACGCGGGGCGGTAGTCCCCAACTGCGCGTTTCCCGGCGGGCCATGGAGATACTCAAGAACCGGCGTAATGGGAAGATGGACCGCGACTTCATCCGCAAGCACGTGGACGCCGCCAACGCCCTGATCGACGCGGTGCAATACCGCCGCAGTCGGCTGCTGGACGTCGCCCGGGCGATCGTGGAAAAACAGCGCGATTTCTTCGAGATCGGGCCGCAGGGCCTGAAAGTGCTGCGCATGTGCGATCTGGCGGTCGAGCAGGAGTGCGACCCGTCCACGATCAGCCGGACGGTGGCGGACAAATACATGCAGACGCCACGCGGCATTTATCCCTTGCGCTACTTCTTCACCGGCGGAACCGAGACCGGCGACGGAGAGAACACCAGTTGGGACAGCGTCAAGATTCGCGTGCAGGACATTATTAACGGCGAAGATCGCAAGAAGCCGTATAACGACGATAAGATCGCCGCCATTCTGAAGAACGAAGGAATCGACATCTCACGCCGCACCATCGCCAAGTACCGCCAGCAACTCGACATCCCCCCCGCTCGCCAACGCCGCGAATTCTGAGCAGTATCCCGAGTCCTGAGTCCGCAGTTCTGCAACCCTTCGCAACCCCCTTGATCGCCCGGGTGCCCCATCCCTATGATCCGCCGTGGCGGATCAAGGGGTGGGGGATTGCAGATATGCGCCCTCGATTATTGGCCGTTTCCACTTCGGCACATTCGCCGGGTGCTCATCCCGTTTCGCCAGCCGGCAGGGCCGGCGAGCGGGGCGGGGAATGAGCAGCGGACGCATTTCGTGACCCGATTTCTCCCATATTGCCGGGGGTGTCAATCGGTGCGAAGATGGTGGGTGGCGGCACCGTGGTGCCGAGACGTGTGACCGTGTTGCGGCGTGAGGCCAAGCGAAGAATGCGTCCGATTCTCCGAATGATCACCCCAGCTCTGACCGGCGCCGCGGCGGTGATTCTGTCGGGAGCGTGCAGCAACGGTATGTTCCGGCTGGGCGGGAGTGCGCCGCCGCCACCGGAGGAGCAGACTCGGTCGGTGCTGGTCGACGGCCGGCCGATGGTCACCGAGTCGGACCGTTCGAGTGAGTTCGGCGGCGGGGAGGATGCCGTCCGCTTGCAGATGACTTTTGACGTGCTGCGCGTGGACCTGCCGGTGCGGGGCATTCGCCATTCACTGAAGGTCTGGAACCACGTGGATGAGACTCAGGCGGACCCCCGCTTAACGGCTTCGTTGGCGCGTAACGGGCTGCGTATGGGAACGGCGACGGCGGACGCCTGGCCTGCCCTGTGCGTGTTGTTCGAGGCCAACGGCGCCAAGAGCCTGCACGCCCGACACGTGGTTCAAAGCGGGGCCCCCTTGAGCGTACGTCTGGGCGAGGTCGAGAGTGGAGAAACGATATTCGGATTCGAGCGGGACGGGCGCCTTTGGGGGCGGACGTTCCAGCGGGGGACCAAATTCCTACACGTCGATTACGCGCTCGATCTCGCCGCTCCGACACGTACCATATTGAAGGTGACCCCGGAGGTGCGGAGTTTCAGTGCGGGCAAGCACTGGCAGAACATCGACGGGCGCATTCGGGAAGTGCCGCACTACGAGGGACGGATATTCTCCGAACTCAGCGCGGAGTTCTCCGTCGGACCGGACGAGTTCCTGGTGATCGGCCAGAGCGAAACCGCCCGCTTGGCATCGCTGGTCGGAAGTCGGTTTTTGACGTCGAAGCACAACAATGTTACCTATGAGACCGTGATCCGTCTGACGCCGCGTCCTCTTCGCGTGGATCGGTCCGGTCGGTAGCGTTATGGTGGAAGATCAGGATACTTCAACGCCGGAGCCGCGCTGCTCGGATGCGTATCTGCGCATGCTCTGCCAGCACACCGGCGTAGTGGTGGTGGGGACCGATGCGGATTTGCGTATCCAGTTCTGGAACCGCGCCGCCGCCCGCATGTTCGGGGCCGCCGCCGAGCAGATGTTCGGCACCGCCCTCCTCTCGGTCATTCCCCAGGAGGATCGGGGGCAAGCGGAGCACATGTTCGCCAGAGCGCTCTCCGACGGTGAAATCGGCGGATTTGAGTTCTGCTACCGGGATGCCCAAGGGGATCGTCGTCAACTGGCGGCGACGGTCTCGCCGGTGGTGAATGACCAAGGGGTCATCGTGGGCACCTCCGCGTGCATGCGCGACATCACCAAGCGCATTGCGCTTCAAGAGGAACTGGCCCAGAACCGCAAGATGGCTTCGTTGGGCACCATGGCCGGGGCGTTGGCTCATTACTTCAATAACATCCTCGGTGGCGCGATCACCAGCGTGGATTTCGCCCTGGCCTCCGGAGCCCCCGAGATGCAGAAGCGCGTGCTGGAGAAAACCGCCAACGCTTTGGCGCGGGCCTCGGAACTGGGCGACAGCTTGCTGACCTTCGCGGAGGGCGACTTACGCGCGGCGGACCTGGCGGACCTTACCGAGACCCTTCTCGAGGTCATCGACGCGAAGGAGCCGGAATTGCAATCTTCCGGCATCGAGTTGGAACTGAACCTCGAGCTGATTCCGGTCACGGCGGTGCCCGGCGTCCAGTTCCGGACGGTCCTGCACAACGTGATTCACAACGCGGTCGAGGCCATGCCCGATGGCGGTCGGCTAACCGTCGAGTTGGGGGCGGTCGAGCAAGGTTACCGCATCCGCATCACCGATACGGGGTGCGGCGTTTCGGAGGAACTGAAGGACCGCATTTTCGAGCCGTTCTATAGCACCAAGACCCCCGGTGGGCCGGGTGGGGAGACGGCCGGTCCGGGACTCGGTCTGGCCGTGGCACACGGCATCCTGCAGGTGATGGGGGGGGAGATTCGCGTCGAATCCCAGGTCGGTGCCGGGGCCACTTTCGAGATCACGCTGCCGACCACCCCCAGACTGCCCGCGGCTAAGTCGTAAGGACCGACACACCGCCCCCCACGTATTCACCTTCCCCGTGCGATTTTCGGCTCTGAGGGCTGTTTCCCGGCCCTCCGTCGGCTGGTCTGATGTCGCGAAAACGGTACGGTTGGGCGAAACCGGCCGGGTCTGGCCGTTTTTCGTGGCACAAAAAGGTATCGGGTGCCATGGCCACCGCTCTGGGTGGCCATGCTCGCTACTTCCAACCGCCATTCATGGCCACGCAAAGCCGTGGCCACGCCACCCACCGGCTGGTTCGGTGTCGCGGAAACGGTACGGTTGGGCGGAACCAGCGGGTCCGTGACACATTAGGCTGAAGTTC
>JAUWNF010000114.1 GCA_030612785.1 Phycisphaerales bacterium | reverse complement strand
GCCATCTGCCGTGCTACTCGGGGCCCCCAGGAGCCCCCGGCGCGCGCGGGGTTGGCCCCCCCCCGGGCGTGCGGCCGGCGAGACGCTGGCCGCTACGACGACCAACGAAACCACAGAGCCTTATTGGAAACGGCACGGGATCGGATTTGACGGCAACCCGGCGGGAAGCTAAGATCATGCCCCTGTTGGGTGGCTCGTTGGCGAAGCACGGGCCGCAAGATGCGAGAGGTTACCAAGCAGAGAGGTCACGCACCCATGCGACGATTCGGCATAGTATTGCTAGCCGTGGGTCTGGTGTCCTGGGCCACCGGTTGCAGCGGTCCCCAGATGGCCAAGGAAGGCTCACTCATCGCCCGTTATTTCTACCGCGGAGCCACGGAGAGTTCCTTGATGACGCAGTCCTCGGCGGAACACTTGCACTCGCTCAACAGCGTGGTAGACCTCGATAGCAAGGCTCTGCTGGAAGACCTCGACGTTTTCTGGCAGCGCGATCGCGGGACGCGCCTGTCCAGATGGCACGAACGGTAATCCGTTGAATGGTCGCGCGGAACACCGTACAGCGGTCTATCCAGGCTGTCGGTTTAATCTGTAGCGGCGTCCCTTGTGGGCGGCGCAACCTCGTCTTTGTAGCGTAACCCCTTGTGGGCGGCGCACCCTCGTTTGTAGCGTCGTCCCTTGTGGGCGGCGCACCCTCGTCTCTCGTCACCAACAAGGGGTGACGCTACACTACGGATCACCAGGGACGATTAAATCAACAGCCTCGCATGTCTGCGTAGTATGAAGGATACGGGTTATCCGGCTTTGGACGAGACGCCGTTCGCAACCCCGTTGCCGTTGCGGCTCTCCAGGATCGTGCGGGCGGTGAGCAGCCGCTCGCGCATCTCGCGCATGTCGGCAGGTCGCTTCTTGGGGTCGCTGTGGCAGGCGTCCTGGATCACCCTGATGAAACAGACCGGAAGTCCATCCATAGTCGGCGCCGCCAGTTCGTCGGCCCGCTTGCCCAGGTTGCTCTGGGCGTGGATGCTGACCGTCTTATTCATGTCCGTCACGATGGCCTTGCCGGTGACCACCCGGTGGAGCGCGGCACCCAGTCCGAAGACGTCGGTGCGCTGATCGAGGACCTCGCGGGCCACCTGCTCGGGGGCCATGTAGTCGATGGTCCCCTGCACGCGGCTCTTGGCGGTGTGCATGGGGCAACTCTGCCCGAAGTCGATCAGCTTCACCTCGCCGTCGGTGGTCAGGAGCATATTGCCCGGCTTGAGGTCCGCGTGGACAAACCTGGCCTGGTGCATGGCGTGCAGGCCCTCAGCGGCACGCGCAAAGAGCAGCAACAGTTCTGGCAGCGGCTTATTGAACTCGGGGCCCCTGAAGGTGATGCCCTCGAGGTGCTCCATGAACAATAAGGCCCCATGGATGCGCAGACGTCGCCTCAAGTAACGGAGTTCGTATACCTTGCGGAGCACCGGGTGGTCGATTGCGGAGCCGGTGGCGTATTCGTTTTTGAGCTGGTCGATGAACCCCTGATCCTCGGGGGTGCGCACTCTGACATTCTTGACGGCGTAGATGGTCCCGGTGCGCATGCACTTGACCTTGAGGATTGCGCTCCCGGCCCCGTCGCCGATATTCTCCAGCACCCGGTAGTTGGGGATACTCAGGCTCATCTTTCCGCTCTCCCGGTCCCGTTGGGGTCGCTCTCGTTCGACGCGTACTTTCGGCCCCAGCCGCCCAGCCGCGTGATGACGCCCACGGCGTTCACCTCCGCATGAGCGGCGGCGCAATACCTGTGGCGATGCCGGCCTCGATGAGGCCAGGGCATACCCGGCGCGAGGTAGAACATCCTACCTCGCAAAGGCCTTGACCTGTGCGGCATCGCGCGGGGCTGTGGGTCGTCTAAGTGTCGAGTGTCCCCAGAGAGAAACGGCGATAGTTCGATCGATTACGATCTATCCGAAAGTGGGGTCTGTGGAGCGATTGTCGGTCGATTGGATTAAGGATAACTACGAGAACTCCGTAATAGTCCCGACAGCGTCTCCTGCCCACGTTGTGCAGAATATGGTAGGCGGCTTGCCGTGGACAGTCAACCGGCTGACGCCTGTAGAGTCAGTCATGTCGCCCCGGACAGGGCCTCTTGGGGCTCCCTGCGGGGCGGCGCTTTATCGGAGGCGTACGTCGGCACGTTTGCTTGCGCATCCGGCAGGTCCAGCCGGCGAGTGTCCCACCCAACCTTACACAGTTCTAGGATGCTGACCTCGGGCGGGCACAGTATCCTGAAACGGAGCGGAGAGGACACCCCGGTTCCAGGACTGACGTGCAGCCAGGTTTTCCCCACCAGGTGCATCCCCCGGGCCATCTGGCGAGACAAGCGGTCGTTCGCCCACAGGGCTCCGAGAAACGGGAACCGAATCTGTCCCCCGTGGGTGTGTCCGGAAAGCTGCAACTGCACCCGCCCCACCGGCAGATCGTAAATAGTGGACGGAAAATGGGCCAGTAGGATCACCGGTTGATCCTCCCCGGCCTGCGCGAGGGCCCGCTCCAGGCGACCATTGCCGCTGAAGTCTTGTCGGACGCCGGCCAAACAGAGCCGCCCTCGCCCATCGTGCAGCACGGTGCTCTCGTTGTGCAACCAGGTGAAAGGCAGGTCGGTTATGTGCCCCAGGCGACGGTCGTCATGATTGCCGAGCACGGCATAGATGCCCAGCGGCGGCCTGATGGGCTCAAAGAATCGGCGACAACACTCGGCTACCTCCCGCCACCGGTTGGGTCGGGTCGAAAAATCCCCGGTGACCGCCAGCAGGTCGTATTGAAGTTTGGTGAGCAACTGCTGGGTCTGCACGTAGACCGGGTTCCACCGGCGGAAGTGAAGGTCCGATACATGCGCGATTCTCAGGCCGTCGATTTCTCGCGGCAGCCCATAGATGGGCACTCGCTGATGCTTGATGGCAACGCGCGCCTTCATCGAAGCTGGTCCCCCGAATCGTATCCCCCGGGCCCCGCAACCGGCGCCCGTGCGTATCCTGGATCGAGTATACGATACGAGTTTCGCGCCCTCGGGAGTGTTCGGCGGGAACTTGCCAGACCGGTAATAAAAGACTCAGCCGGCGTCCTGGAACAGTGGTGTGGACAGATAGCGCTCGCCGCAGCTTGGCAAAATCGCCACGATGGTCTTACCGGCGTTGTCGGGACGGCGCGCCACCTGGTTGGCCGCACAAAGAGCCGCGCCGGAACTGATGCCGCACAGAACCCCCTCCTTGCAGCCGGCCCGCCGGGCCCATGCGAAGGCGTCCTCGTTGGTGACGCACACGACCTCGTCGATGATATCCAGGTTGAGAACCTCCGGGATGAAACCCGCCCCGATGCCCTGGATCTGGTGAGGACTGGGCTTGAGCGGTTTGTTGTTGCGCGTCTGCGTGATTACCGGCGAATCCGCGGGTTCCACGGCAATACACTGAAACGACGCTTTCCGCGATTTGATAGCCTCGCCCACGCCGGTGATGGTCCCACCGGTGCCGACGCCCGAGACCAGGATGTCCGCTTTACCGTCGGTGTCGGCCCAGATCTCCTCGGCGGGGGTTTCCCGATGAACCTGGGGATTGGCCGGGTTCTTGAACTGCTGCGGCATGTAGGCGTTGGGGGTTTCCGCCACCAGGGTTTCCGCCGCACGGATGGCGCCCGGCATTCCTTCACCCGCGGGGGTCAGCACCAGGTTGGCGCCCAAGGCACGCAGCAGTTGCCGCCGCTCGACGGACATGCTCTCCGGCATAGTCAAGGTGAGCTGGTATCCCTTGGCCGCGCAGACGAAAGCCAGCCCGATACCGGTATTGCCGGAGGTCGGCTCGATGATCCTGGTGTGCTTTCCGATCTTGCCGTCGGCCTCGCCCGCGGCGATCATGGACACCGCGATGCGGTCCTTGACGCTGGCTAGTGGATTGAAGTATTCCAACTTGGCGTATACCGTCGCCGGCGCATCGATGATACGGCTGATTCTGACCAGCGGCGTGCGACCGACGGTATCCACAACGCTGTTGCAGGGCTTGCCCATGAGCATACTCCGATGAATCGACTCGCTAAAGATGGTCCCGCCGGCCCGCTCGCCGGCGCCCGGCCCGCATGGAGTCCGTCTGCTAAGAGAGCAGTCGTAACGGGCGCCCACCCCACGTCCAGAGCGTATGCATGGGGCTTGAGAGTGTCAATTGACCGGAGCAAAGGCAATCCGAGACGCGACCGTAAGAGGCTGTCGATTTAATCGTCCATAGTGATCGCCAGTGTAGCGTCACCCCTTGTGGGTGACGAGAAACGAGGCTGCGCCGCCCACAAGGGGCGACGCTACAGGCAGTATTCGGATGTGAATGATGGCTGAATCAGTGTATCTCAACGGCCGCCTGGTCCCACGCGACGAAGCGACCGTTAGCGTGTACGACGGCGGATGGCTACACGGGGCCGGTCTGTTCGAGACCATGCGCGCACATCGGGGTTGCATCTTCCGCCTGGACGCACACCTGGATCGGCTGATGACATCCGCTGCCAAGGTGCTGTTCCCTCTCGAGCGCCCGGACCTGCCACTGACCCGAGACTTTCACGAGGTGTTGCGGGCGAACAACCTGAGCGATGCCCGCGTACGCCTCACCGTGACCGCCGGTTCAGTGCTGGAGCCGCCGCGAGACGATCGGCTGGCGCTCACGGTGTGCGTGACGGCGTCGGCGCGGACCGCCTATCCGCCCGAACTGTACCAACACGGCATCGCCGCGGTGATCTCCGAATTCAGGCAGTCGAGCGCCGATCCGGTGGCCGGACACAAGACCACGAACTACCTGCCGCGGCTGCTGGCCCTGCGCCAGGCCCAGGCACACCACTGCAGAGAAGCGATGTGGTTCACTCCCGAGAACCGGCTGGCGGAAGGGTCCATCAGCAACGTGTTCGTCGTTAAGGACGCCGTGGTGAAAACCCCGCCGCTGGACACCCCGGTGTTGCCCGGCATCACCCGGGCGGTGGTCCTGGAGATTGGTCGCGGAAAGGGCATGGACGTGCAGGAGACGCCTTTGAGTATCGATGACCTGCTCGACGCCGACGAGGTGTTCGTCACCAACTCCGGCATGGAAGTGATGCCGGTGATCCGCGTGGAGCAGCGTGAGATCGCCGACGGCAAACCCGGTCCGGTGACCCGCGAGTTGACCCGCCTCTACCGTGCGCAGGTCGAGAGAGAGTGCGCGGCGAATGAATCGAGTTAGCATGAGGAAAGAACCGCCCCGCAACCATACGGGAGCGCAAAGAAGTAGCGGCCTGCGTTTCACAGGGTACGTGTTTAGCATGCCACCCACCCGAAAATGTGCTTGATACCGCAATCCGTGAGGTACGAGTACCGTAGACTACGCCCAATGCAACTGTGGGCCGAAAAAATCAACCGCACCCCCGAATATGGCCACACCCCCTTATCGCTCGGCGGCTGTTCTCGGTTGCGGGACATCGAATGTTGAACTAGGGTACGCGCCGATGACGCAAGAATCGCAGAATACGGAAAAGACGTACCATCAAAGCCTGGACTGCGGGATCGAGCTGATCGGGGCGCACCTCCCGAATCGTCGGGCGGTGGCGGTGGGAATCCGTGTGCTGGCGGGCACCTCCGACGAGCCGGCGGATCTGCTCGGCATGGCCAGCCTGATCAGCGAAACCGTGGACAAGGGCACCGAGAAGCGCAGCGGACGCGAATTGCTGGACGCGTTCGACGTGCTCGGCGCGTCACGCGGTTCCTGGGTAGGACGCGAGTGCTCGGGCTACCACCTGCTCTGCCTGCCGGAGTTCTTCGAGCAGGCGGTGGCGCTGCACGCGGAGTTCCTGCGGACGCCGACGTTCCCGGAGGAGGCGTGCGAGGTAGCTGTCGAACTGGCCCGGCAGGAGATCACCGCTCTGGAGGACGATCCGCACGCCTTGCTGGATAAGCTACTCGGCGTAAAAAGCTACGGGTCGCTGTTGGGGCGGCACGCGCTCGGCGAGCGCGAGACGTTGGACCGCATCGTCCGCGAGGATATCCGTAAGCAGTGGGAGGCGACCTATCGCACCGGGCGCATGCTCGTGTCCGTTGCCGGCTCGCTCGAACCACGGGTGGTGGCACAGACGTTCGAGGAATGCTTCGCGGGCTTCGGCTCCTGTGAGCGCGGCGGTCGGCAGCCCAAGCCGATCGAGTTCGCGGCGGGCAACTGGCACTTTCCCAAGGACGCCGAACAGGAGCACATCGGTCTGTGCTATGCGGGTGTGCCCATCGATCATGCCGAGTACCCGGTGGAGCGGGTCATCCTGGGGGTGCTCTCGGGCGGTATGAGTGCCCGATTGTTCACCGAGGTGCGTGAGAAGCAGGGGTTGGTTTATTGGGTCAGCGCCTGGCACGAGCATCCGCGGGGCGCGGGGATGATCTTTCTGGGCGCCTCCACCATGCCGGAGCGCTGCGACCAGACCCACGCAACGCTCCTGCGCGAAATCGACCGCTTGGGCGAGGACCTCACTGAAGATGAACTCGCCCGGGCCAAGGCGGGCATCCTGGTGCGGAGTGAAATGGCCGGCGACGTCACCTGCTCGCGGTGCAGCGAACTGATCGACGATCTATTCCACTTCGGTCGGCCGTTGCCGCGGCAGGAGAAGATCGCCCGCGTGCAGGCGGTGACCATGGACGACGTGCAGCGTTACTTGGCGGGGCACCCGCGCGCGTTGCTGTGCGTGGTAACCCTGGGCCCCCGCGAGTTGAGCGCTGCCGCGACTGTGAGACAATAGTTGGGGGATGAACACAGAGACGCAGAGAGAAATGGAGAAAAAACGGAGAATGGAGAATGGAGAGAAGTATGTTGATGCTCGGTTCCTTATTCTCAATTCTCCATTCTCAATTTTCAATTCGCGCTCTGGTGCCTTTCGGGATCGAGGCGGCGTTCTCTGTTAGAGGATGGTGATGGCTGATCCGTTTACGACAGCGCGGTTGAGCAACGGGCTTCGGGTGGTGATCGAGCACATGCCGGGGGTGAAGACCACCGCCGCCGGGTTCCTATCCCGAACCGGGGCCCGGGACGAGGACCGGGCACTAGCGGGCGTGTCTCACTTCCTGGAGCATATGTGCTTCAAGGGCACCGCGAAGCGCAGCGGGCGCCAGATCAGCATTGATTTCGACGCCATGGGCGGACACCCCAACGCCTTCACCAGCCAGGAACGCACCTTTTACTATGGGGTGGTGCGGTCGTGCGACATCGATGCCCAGATCGAATTGCTCGCGGATATGATGCGGTCCACACTACCGCCCGACGAGTTCGACATGGAGAAGAAGGTCGTGCTCGAAGAGATCGCGATGTCCCACGACCATATCGAACACGTCACCTTTGATTTCATTTTGGAGCAGATCTTCGCCGGACATACGCTGGAGTGGCCGGTACTGGGTTATGAGGAGACGCTTCGCAACCTCACCCGCGATCAGATGTATGCGTATTTCAGGAGGCGGTACGCCCCGGGCAACATGGTGCTTATCGTAGCCGGCAGCGCGGACCCGGGCGACATCCTCGAGTCGGCCGAACGCCACTGCGGGGCGTGGGAGCCCGGCCCAGAATTGGACGAACGGTCGGCCCCGCAGGTCCGGGCCGGGACGGCGGTGAAGCAGGTGGAGCGGTTCAATCAGCAGTTAATTGCGATATCGCTGGAAGCCCCCGCGGCGACCGACTCGCTGCACGAGACCGCGCAGGCGGTCGCGGCGATTTTGGGAGGTAACAATTCCAGGTTCTATTGGAACGTTGTGCAGACGGGCTTAAGCCCACAGGCCGCCGCATGGCGACTGGATTATGCCGATAGCGGGCTGCTGATTCTCTCCGGGCAGTGTGAGCCGAAAAACGCCGAAGAACTGGTCGAGGCGATGCGCCGTGAAGCCGCCACCATGTGCCGCCAGCCCGTCGAGCAGCGCGAGATCGATCGCGTCAAGAACCGTCGGCGAACCTCGCTGGCTGTCGAGGGCGAGTCGCCGTATCATCGCCTGGTGCAGGTGATGGACGACGTGGATTATCGTGGTCAGCCCCGGACCGTCGAGGAACGGCTGGCGGCGGTGGAGCGGGTGAGTCACGCTTCGATCCGGGAGTACCTCGACCGCTTCCCCATCGACGGAGCGGGGCATCTGGTCAGTGTGGGGCCGCGCGATTGGCCTGCGGAGAAGTAGCGGCCGGCGTCCCCGTCGGCCGGACGGCTTGCGAAACGCAGGCCGCTACCACGGTTTTCGAGTTTGGTGATTATGACAGCGTCGCGCGAGTTGGATGTCACGGTCGTCTATTCGGAAGGCGGGGTCGTCTCACCCGCGGTCAAGCGACGAACTGCGCCACCCAGGGTTGACCGGCGACGGCTGTTGGGATGCCTCACCCTGCTCATGGCGGCCTCCTGGATGTACGTTACCTGGTTCCCGGTGAGGCATTTTCTCGGCGGCGCTTACCTCAAGGCGATGACCAATCTGCCGGGGTTGGTCGACTGGAGTCACGTTCTGGGCTTCAAGCCGCCTCCGCCGAACCTGGCCAACCCCGCCCCGCCGAAATCGGAGAGGTCCGACGAGCCCATTGGGAAGGTGGAGGAACCCGCTCCGGTTTCCGCATATCGGTCTGACGCGACACCGCCGCCGGCCTCCGCGGATCAGCGCGCCCGGTCCCAGGCCATCTTGGCCCGTCTGGGGATTGCCAAGTACACCTGGCTCACGGTCATGACGATTGTCGGCTGTTGGCTGGCGATGACCGGTGCCGCCGGCGTCGGCGGTTGGCGGGTCAGTCCCGGTCAGGCACGATCTACGCAGCTCTTTGCGATTGTGATGCTCGTCTTCGTCCCCCTGATCACAATCAGGT
>JAUWNF010000171.1 GCA_030612785.1 Phycisphaerales bacterium | reverse complement strand
AGCAGCCTCTCCGGAGCAGCGGGTTGCGTGGACGCCTGGATGGCGGTCCTGGCTGGACCTGGGGATAGGCTGGATTCGTTGCGGACGCGGCTGTCCGCCGATTCGCTCGTAGGGGATCCCGGGCCAGTGCCCTCCGCGATGGCTCTGTCAAACCGATCCCTGTCGTGCTATCGGGTGCTGTTGACTGAGGGTATGATGGAGTGCCGGGGGACGAGTTCACCAACGTAACCGTCCTTGGTCTCGGCGGCCTGCTTGGCTTCCAACGCGCTGTCCATCAATCGGTTGCGCAGGGAAATGCCGTTGCGCTGGCCGCCGTTGACACGGCGTGTTCACACATGGTGGAAAACGTGTATCTGTTGAAGCTCTCCGGCAGACAGAAGTTCTATCTTGCCGTCACGCTGGCGGCGTCAGCCACCATAGTTGCTTTGGGCGTTGTCCTCGAACCCAAGAACAAACCCCGCGCTGAGCATCATTTCACGGTCGACATGACCATCAGAGAGATCGCACCTGGGCTCAAGGTCACGGGACAGGCTCTCGCTCGCGAGTTCGGTCTGTCGACGGACGTGCCGAAGAACAAGCCGGTCAGCCAGCTCGGTGTCGTACAGGATCAACTGGACAATTCGATTGCACACCTCCTGTCTCATCGCTCGACACTTCTCAAGTACTACGTCTTTGCTGCACTCGTGTTGTTCGGACTCGTCTTTCTCGTGCGCCTTGGCCGCCCTGACAATGCAAGCCTTTCAGAGCGACGCGCCCGGTATCCAAGGGCGCTGTACGTGCTTACCCTTCTGGTATCAGTCGCCGTCTGCGGCTTTGCCCTTGGCAAGTCCCCCAATCCCATGGAGGCCGCAGTCAAAGTGCTCAAGGCAATGGCGGGACTGTATCCCTCCGTAGCTGCGAAGCTGGCTGCCCTCGGCTTCTTCCTTATCTTGACGATCATCGGCGACAAGCTGATCTGCGGATGGGCCTGCCCTCTCGGCGCAATACAGGAACTGATCTATACTATTCCTGTGCTCCGCAGGCTGAAGCGCTGGACAATCCCGTTCTGGATGAGCAATGCAATACGGGGCGGCATGTTCGTGATGATGCTGCTGCTTTTGTTCGGTATTGTGGTTGGCAAGAAGGGGTTCGTGCTTTACCACGGGCTCAACGCGTTCAACCTGTTCGATCTGGAATTCGACACACCGCTCATTCTGGCTACGGTCATCGTTACACTGGCCCTATCGCTTTTCCTTTATCGTCCGTTTTGTCATTTGATCTGCCCCTTCGGGTTGGTCTCCTGGCTTGTGGCGTGGCTGAGCTTGGCGCGGGTGCGCATTGACCGTATGAAGTGCAACAAGTGCGGAGCATGTGTGCAAGCCTGTCCATCAGAAGCGGCCAAGGGCATCGTAGAAGGAAAAGTGTTTCGTGCGGACTGCTTCAGTTGCGCTCGCTGCTTGAATGTGTGTCCTCAGGACTCTATCTGGTACGGCGTCGCTTTACGGGCTACACCGTCTGAGGAGAAACCAGAGTTGGACCGCGCGCCTGGGTAAACTGGTTCGAGGGCCGAACCGTTGTTGCTCGGCCCGCCCGTCGTGGGACGCTGACGATGAACGCAAACTCCAAGCCGGTCAATCTCGCCCACGAGGTTTCCGAAACGAAGCCTCCTTCTGCTGATAGCCCAGAAGACGCGGTTCGCGTGGTTGAACGCCTCCAGAGCCACCTGATGGCCGAGGCGCGGGAACGCACGATTCGGCAGGCCGTTGCCGGCGGGCGGTTTTGCGCCGTCGTGCTTGATGATGGTGGAGTGGGCCTGGTGAATCTTTGCCCGGAGGTTTGCGGCGAACCATCGCGGCAGGTCGCGGACTGGTTGCCACGACCGGGTACGTCGGCCGCCGATGCCCTGGCCACCTTGGACTCGCCCACCCGGTCCGCCATCGGCCTGGCGACGGCCAACGCCTTGGCCAACCGGTTTCCCCTCGGCCACGGGACGACGGATCACACCGGCGTCCCTGGCGATGTGCTGGACATACTGCAACTAGAGCCCGCGGATCACGTGGGCATGGTAGGCTGTTTCACCCCCCTGATCGAGCGGATTCGCCGGCCGGTGCGGCGGCTGTCTATCTTCGAGAGAGCCCCGCGTTTGACCCCCGGTCTTCTTCCTGAAGATCAAGCTGCCGAACTGTTGCCCCAGTGTTCCGTCGCACTAATCACGGCTACAACTCTGATGAACGGTACGATTGACGCGCTGCTCGGCGTGGCCGCGAATTGCCGCGAAATCGTTCTGCTCGGCCCGTCCACACCGCTCGTACCGGAGGTGTTCGCGAAGTCGCCCCGACGTGCCACCCTCCTGGCGGGGGTGGTAGTTACCGATGCCGAGGAACTGCTGCGCACGGTTGCTCGGGACGGCGGCACTCGCGACTTCAAGACCAGCGTGTCCAAAGTCAACGTAAGGGTGAGCGCCGTCGGCTAGGATCCGTCCTCAGCATAAGTGCTGAGCAGCAATCGGGCACCGAGATGCCTCTCGGCCAGGAGAGAACAGAATGCCGGGAATCCCGTAGAGTAAGGAGACTTGGGGAGCGTCAATACTCAGATAAGACGCTCGGCTGAACGCTGGGGGGCCGATTTCTTTGGTGTGGCAGACTTATCTGTTGCACAGAGCTTCATCTTGGCGCAAGGAGGACCAAGCATTGCGCAGTATCAACGAGCAATATCATTAGGAATTGTCCTTCCGCATTCCATTGTGGATCGATTGCCGCAGCGGACAGAACGTGCGGTGGCTGTGGACTATCGGGTCCATGCCTACGAGGTGATCAATCAACGTCTTGATCTTGTTGCCTCACGGATGAGTGGTTCTCTGCAGAGTCAGGGGTACGACGCACTGCCGATTCGCGCGACGGAGCGAGTGGACGATGAGCGGTTCCGTGCAGAGTTTTCCCACAAGCTGGCTGCGCATCTGGCTGGACTGGGATGGATTGGCAAGAGTTGTTTGCTCATTACGCCAGAGACGGGACCGCGAGTACGGTGGACGACGGTTCTGACGAATGCGCCGTTGGCGGAAACAGGGGAGGCGATGGATGAGCGTTGTGGGGATTGTGAGCAGTGCGTAGAGATCTGCCCTGTCAACGCCTTCGCGGGGAGAGCGTTTCGGACAGACGAACCTCGAGAGGTTCGGTATGATGCGAGCAAGTGCGACGGGTACTTTGCCAAGATGAAGGAAAAAGACCCAGAGGTAGCAGTCTACGGTATGTGTCTCTACGTATGTCCGTATGGGAGGAGAAGGAAGCTCGCGAAGTAGGAGGT
Organism: Phycisphaerales bacterium; assembly: GCA_030612785.1. GTDB lineage: Bacteria > Planctomycetota > Phycisphaerae > UBA1845 > UBA1845 > JAAEQG01. The sequence continues at coordinate 3,771 of JAUWNF010000171.1, read as the reverse complement.
AGGAAAATGAGGCAAACGCGGCGCCCGTTAGCATGTGCGGTGATTGCGGCGCTCTCTGCGGCCTCCGGATGTAGCAATCTGAATCGGAATTCTTGGAATGGCGAAGTGATGATGATCGATGGCGAGGCGGTTCCCCTCGCGGCTCTATACCCTGATGATGAGAAGTCCATCGTGATCAGACCCATCGGCTACGTCGTCAACGACAAGGAACGCGGGCCGAGCGACTTCGGCATCACGGGCGGCGATAGCTCAGAGATCCATCTGTACCCAAGAATGGCCCGCTTCATGAAAGGCCTCGAAGACGAAACGTCGCTGTTGATTCTATGGCACTTCCACAAAGCCCGACCCATCCGAAGTGTCTTTGCCCGCGGCTACGACGGCAAGCGGGTCGGGCCGTTCGCTTCACGCACCTCCGACCGGCTGACACCCATCGGGGTCACAGAGGTAGAACTTCTGGAAGTCAGGGGCACGGTGCTCGTTGTTCGCAACCTCGATGCCTTCAACGGAACGCCGGTGCTGGACATCAAGGTGAGTATGTCCAGCCTGAAACGGAGCCGGGAGCAGCGCGAGCAGAGCGGCACCTCCGATTGAGGGAGACACGGATCGGGCGAGGGAGGAGAACCGCGATGGCAAGACGCGGCGGAATCGTTGTAATTGCCCGGCAGATTCTCGACGAGCTGCTCGCCGCCGCCGCGAACTGCCGTGAAGTCAAGGTTGGCTGCTGCTTCTGGTACGACGCGTCTGGTCAGACGCACAAGCGAATTTTTGGGTGTATTGAAGCGGCGGAGGACTTTGGTCTCACGCACTGGACCGCCGAGGGCCTTGAGGCGGTGCCGGCCCTACGATCCATCTCCCTCAACCGCGACTGGGAGGCCTTCTGGAAAACCGACCCGCAACGGGCTGCAGCGTGAGAATTCAGGTGTCAAAAGATATCTGTGCCCGCCATGAGGGCAAACGAGGGGATTCCAGTGGCGGCGCGGCGCAAAAACGAATAGAATGAGACCGTTGTTCGAGATCCGGGTTCAGGCATCGTCGCCGAAGACCGTGCGGGGAGCTTCGAGCCGTTGTCCAGCCCCAAGAGCACGGGACTAGGTACCCGTTCGTAGGTGAATCGTTGGGTGGCATGGCGGTGAGGTGGACCCGTTGGACAAAGCCGGCGCAAATGCCGCATTTCGCGTTCGATTGCCACGAAAACGCTGATTGGGAGTCGTGTTAATCTCGGCGCGGACCTTGGGAGAAACTGTTGAGATGGTCGGTGAGACCGAATGCGCCCGTGTTTCTCGTGTGTTGATCGTGGAGCACGACGAGGTACAGCAGCGTGCCTTGGCCGGTGTCATGGAGCGCGCGGGGTTCGCGGTCACCACGTGTACTACACCGGCGGAAGCGCTGGCTCATATCGAGCAGGCGAGTTTCGGCGTTGTGCTAGTCGATCCAGAGCTTCCCGACGGGAAGAGCACGCGCCTCGCCGAGAAGATTCACGAACTCAACCGTTCGACCTGCGTCGTCATCCCTACGCCCAACAAGTTGCCCGAGCCGGGCGGGGGAGCCGTAGGCACAGGGACGCTTGTGTACGTGGCGAAGGCGGCTGACCCGGATACCCTGGTGCGTGAGGTCTACCGAGCGTTTCGCGAGCAGATGGATCGCTACGCGAGGGACCTTGAGTCGATGTTGGCCCAAGGGACCACAGTGCTGCGGGAGACCAATGAAGCGTTAAGGCGGGAGATCGACCAACGCAAACAGGCGGAGGAGGATCTGCGACAAGCCCGCGATTTCCTCGAGAGCCTGATTGAGCACGCCAATGCTCCAATCATTGTCTGGGATCCGGCGTCTCACATCACCCGCTTTAACCGTGCGTTCGAGCATCTGACAGGTTACACAGCCGATGAGGTCCTGGGGCAAGAGCTATGTGTGCTCTTCCCGGAACCAAGCAGAGCCGAGTCCCTAGGCAAGATCGCCCGCGCCCTGAGCGGTGAGTACTGGGAGTCCGTGGAGGTCCCGATTCGGTGCAAGAACGGAGAGACGCGCTTCGTGCTGTGGAATTCGGCGAACATTCGTTCGGATGACGGCACGACTCTCCTGGCCACCATCGCTCAGGGGGTGGACATCACCGAGCGCAAGCGGGCGGAAGAGGCGCTCCGCGAGAGCGAGGAGGGATGGCGATCACTGTATGAGAACCTCCCCGGCGGCAGCTACGTTGTTAATGAGCAGCACGTTATTGAAGACGTGAACGAGGTCCTCTGTGCTCTCACCGGTTACACTAAAGAGGAACTCGTGGGGCAGCTTTGCGATATCCTCTGCCCCAAGAACCCCCTCACATGCCCTATTTTTGATGTAGGCCAGGATCGGATCGACAATGATGAGACGATCGTGAAAGCAAAAGACGGTCGTTTGATCCCCATTATCAAGAGTTCAAGGAAGTTTTCCCAGCGCGGGCGAACCATAATTGTCGCGAACTTTCAGGACATCACCGAGTTCAAGCGGGCCGAGGAAGCGGTGCGCGAGAGCGAGCGGCGATTCCGAGCGATCTTCGAGACGGCCCGGGACTCCATCTTCATCAAAGATCGCGATCTGAGGTACGTCCAAGTTAATCCGGCCACCGAGCAGCTGTTCGGAATCCCGGCCGCTAAGCTGATTGGACAAACCAGCGCCGTTCTCTTCGGCGAAGGTGCGTGTGACCACGTCCGGGAAGTCGATACCCGCGTCCTCGGTGGCGAAGCTGTTGAGGAGGAAACCATCAGACTGGCCAGAGGTATTTCGAGGGTATTTCACGTCATCAAGGTGCCGATGCGCGACAGTGCCGGTGAGATTGTCGGGCTGTTCGGTATTGCCCGCGACGTCACCGAGCGCAAGCGCGCAGAGGAGGCACTGCGGGAGGCCGAGCAGCGTTTTCGCGACATCGCCGAGAGCATGTCCGACTGGATCTGGGAGGTCAACCCCGACGGAGTCTACACGTACTGCTCCGAAAAGGTAGGGGCGATCTTGGGCTACGAGGCGGAGGAAATCATCGGCAAGACCCCGTTTGACTTCATGCCTCCCGAAGACGCCGACAAAGTACGCGGCCTTTTCGAGGAGGCTGTCAGTAAGAAGCAGCCAATCCGCGATTTGGAGAACTGGAACCGCACCAAGGATGGTCGCCTTATTTGCCTGCTGACCAATGGAATCCCGACGTTTGACGAATACGGAGAGTTCGTGGGTTACCGAGGGGTGGATGCCGACATCACCGCTCGCAAGCAGGCGGAGGAGGAGCGTGCGCGTCTGGAGGCCGAGCTCCGTCACGCGCAGAAGATGGAGGCAGTGGGCACACTGGCGACCGGCGTGGCCCACGATTTCAACAATTTCCTGACGGCGATCATGGGGTACACGGAGGTGGCCCGCCTAGCCCTTCCCGAAGGAAGTGAGGCGTGCCAGGCCCTCGAGGGAATCGAGCAGGCCGCCACCCAGGCGAGCGGGGTCACCCAATCGCTGCTGACCTTCAGTCGCAAAGGATCCCCCAAGAAGTCGCCCGAGCATTTGGGCGAAGTGGTCACAGAGTCGGTTCGCTTGCTCCGCGGTATGCTCCCGGCGGCGATCCGGGTGGTCACGGACGTGGCGCCCACGAATGATCTCTGGGTCGACGCGGATGCGACGCAGTTGCACCAGATGATAGTGAACCTGGCGGTGAACGCGCGCGATGCCATGCCGGACGGAGGCCGCCTGCGCATGTCCGTGCACCACGAGGACATCGATTCGTCAGATGTCATGTCCGCCGTAGCAACCGGAGGACGCGGCGGC
>JAUWNF010000068.1 GCA_030612785.1 Phycisphaerales bacterium | reverse complement strand
CAGTACCGCGCGACCGGTTATTGCAAGGTCGAAGAAGACGGTCTCGCCTTGTGGGAGCCGCTGTCCCCCACTGACGCACCTGCCACTGACTAGGCCGACCAATGCGGGCAGTAAAGCTTCGTCCCCCACCCCGATCGCCGGCCCCAGTGGCCGGCGAAACGGGATGGGCCACCCGCCGGCACGGTGTACAACGTTCCGGCAAGGACGTACCATTTCCCAGCGTGAGAGCGACACTGGAACAATGTGCGCCGCGGCGGATCATCGTCGCGCTGCCGACCTGGGTCGGGGACGCGGTGATGGCGACGCCTACCCTCCGCGCCGTCCGCGAGCGGTTTCCCGAGGCCCACATCGCCTTCCTGGTGGAGGCCAACGCCCGCCCAGTCATCGATTCCAGTGGGTGGATGGACGAGGTGCTCTGTTGGCCGCCGCGGGAGCGTGGCCGGCGGCGGAGGCGCGGGATGGTGCGACTGGCCTGGCAGATCCGGCGGCGGGAGTTCGCGTGGGCCGTCCTGCTGCCGAACTCATTCCGCTCGGCCCTGTTGATGCGGATGGCCGGAGTCAAACGGCGGATCGGATACGACCGCGACGGGCGAGGCCTGCTGCTGACCGATCGCCTTCGCGTCAAGCGTGAGAACGGCAAGATCGCGGTGGTGCCGATGGTGGAATACTATGGGCGCATCGCGGCGGAACTGGGGTGCGCGCCGCCCGGCGACCGACTGGAACTGTTCACCGAGCCGCACAGCGACCAATTCGTTCACACGCGGTTAGAGTCTCTGGGTATTGCCGACCGGCACCCGTTAGTGGTGGTCAACCCGGGCGCGAACTACGGTTCGGCCAAGCAGTGGCCGGCGGAGCGCTTCGCCGCGGTGGGCGATCGACTCCTCGAGCACGATGGAGCGAGTGTGATAATCACCTGCGGCCCGGGGGAGGAGGAACTCGCTCGCGCCGTGGCCAAGGGCATGAAGCGGCAGGCGTTCGTCCTTGACCAGCCGCGCGGCACGTTGTCGCAACTGAAGTCTCTGATCAAACGGTGCGACCTGCTGCTGACCAACGACACCGGTCCACGGCACTTCGCAAAGGCCTTTGCGCGTCCGGTGGTGACCGTCTTCGGCCCCACGCTCCAGAAGTTGACCGATACGGATTACTCTCTGGAGCGCAAGCTCCAGATCGAGGTGGACTGCGGGCCCTGCATGCTCCGCGAGTGCCCCCTGGACCACCGCTGTATGACCGGCGTGAGCGTGGATATGGTCTACCACGACTGCCGCGAGTTGCTGTCTAAACAGAACCGCGACCGTGAGGGAGCGGAAGGAACAGAACCGCGACCGTAAGAGGCTGTCGATTTAATTTGTAGCGTCGCCCCTTGTGGGCGGCGCAGCCTCGTTTCTCGTCACCCACAAGGGGTGACGCTACACTGGGGATTACCGCGGACGATTAAATCGACAGCCTCGTGAGGTAGCGGAAGGAACAGAACCGTGACCGTGAGGGAGCGGAAATCTGCTGTGAACGACGCTCAGCATATCGTCAGTCACCCACACGCCGACGCCCGAACGGGCGCCGTTTGCTTGACGATCGCTCAGAACTGGCGCGACGTGCTGGCGTTGAACGGCTGGCAAACGCTGGACGACCTCTTCGCTCTGACCAATGACAGGAGCTTGGCCAAGCCGGGGTTACCGCGCTGGCGTGAGCGCCTGCGCACCGTGTTGACGGATGCTTCGGGCCGGAAGATCGCAGTGTACGTCAAACGATTTCGCGACGTGCCCCTGTCGCAACAAATCAAGCGTTGTATGGCCGGTGAACCCCATCACGGAACCGCCTGGACGGAGTGGACCTGGCTGGGCGAACTGGCCCGCGCCGGCATCTCGGCGGCGGAGCCTATCGCCTACGGCGAGGTGATGCTCGGTTGTTGGGAGCGCCGCAGCGTCGTGGTGATGGGAGCGGTGGAGGGAATTTCGCTCGAACGTTGGTGCGCCCGGCATGAGAGGTCGCTGCCCGCGGCGGTGGCGGAGGCCCTGGCTGACCTGGTGGCGCGCTTTCACGCCTTGGGGATCGCCCACCGCGATCTGTACCTCGCGCACGTCTTCGGTGCGGCCTTGGAGACGTCGGCGCCGCGACTGTCGATCATTGATCTGCAGCGCGTGGTGCGTGTAGGCCGGCGGCGGCGCTGGATCGTCAAGGACCTGGCGGCTTTGAATTACTCGACTCCGCCGACCGCGGCGCGCCCGCGCGAGCGCTTGCGCTGGTTGAAGCGGTATCTGCACTTGTGCGGGAAGCGTGGTTTACGGAACGATACCGAGGGAGAAACAAGCGGGAGCCGGGACGCTGCGCAGACTGAAGTCCGCGGCCCGTCGGCGGTGCGGAATCGCCCGCGAGCGCCCAGACTCCGCCGGCGCGACCGCGTGCTGATGCGGCGGATTGTCGGCAAGACCGAGCAGGTGCGGCGGCACGACGCGCGCCGCAAACGCAGATTGGCCGAGGTTCAGGCCACCGGGACACAAAGATACGAAGAAGACGCATAAGGTATAGATGAAGGTCGCCCTGGTCATCGAGTGGCTCGACGCGTGGCGCGGCGGGGCGGAAACGTCCACCGAGCAGTTCGTGCGCCATCTGCTCCGCCTGGGGGTGGAGCTTACGGTGTTCACCCGCAGTCGCCCCTCGCCCACTCCCGACCTGCGCGTCCGCAGCATTTCGGTCACCACGCCGGCACGGTCGCAACGCACCCGGTTGTTTGCCCAGCGCGCCGCCGCAGCCCTCCGCGAAGAGCGCTTCGACGTGGTGCACGCGATTTCGCCGTGCCAAGCGGCGGACGTCTACGAACCGCGCGGCGGCACGGTGGCCGAAACCGTGCTGCGAAACCTGGCGATTCGCCCCCCCGGTCTGTGGCGGGAGTTCAAACGGGCGGCCAATCGGTTCAATTACAAGCAGCGCCTGATGTTGAAGTTCGAAAGGGAACTGCTGGGTGGTCGGCGCAAGCCGATGGTGATCGCGCTCTCGGATTACGTGGTACGCCAACTACGCGAGCACTACGATTTCCCCACGGCGCGCATCCGCAAGGTGTTCAACGGCGTCGATCCCGATTGCGCCGACTCTGCGACTCGCCGGAAGGACCGCGCGGATATCCGCTCGCTCTACGACATCCGCGAGGACGATTACCTCGCGATTATGGTCGCCCACAACTTCAAGCTGAAGGGGCTTCGCCGCTGGCTCGAGGCCTTTAGGCTCCTCGCCGAGGGTACGGATCTGCCCCTGCGCTCGTTGGTGATCGGGAAAGACGCCTCGTTGCTGTGGGAGCGGATCACGGCCCGCGAAGGGCTGTCCGGTCGCGTGAAGTTCACCGGACCGACCCGCCGCGCGAGCGCGTTCTTTCACGCCGCGGACATCCTCGTCCACCCCACGTATTACGACCCGTGCAGTCGCGTAGTGCTGGAGGCGATGGTGGCGGGTCTGCCCGTGATCACCACGCGCTACGATGGGGCTTCCGAGATGATCGAGAATGGGGTAAACGGGTTTGTGGTCGAGGAGGTCGGCTGTGTGCGGGCGCTGGCGGACCGTGTCGTGCACTTGGCCGATCCCGACGTTCGGGCGAAGATGGCGGTCGAGGCGCTCAAGCTGACCGACCGCGTGAGCATGGAACGCCACGCCGCAGCAGTTTATCGGGTTTACCAGGAAACGGTTGAGGCCGGGTGAACATGCCTGTGCAAATGCCGATCACGGTGATTCTTCTCGCGCTGGGCGCCTACCTGCTGGGCAGCGTTCCCTTCGGACTGCTGCTCGGCAAAGCGCGCGGGGTGGACCTCCGCACGGTGGGCAGCAAGAACATCGGGGCGACCAACGTCAGCCGGACCCTGGGCCGTCCGTGGGGCATTTTGGCCTTCTTCCTGGACATGCTGAAGGGGCTGGCGCCGACCCTGGCGGCCGGACTGAGCCTCGCCGCCGGACCGGCGGAGTCGGGTATATCGGAAGCCACGCGGAACCTCTTCACACTACTGGTGGGGGTGGCTGCGGTGCTGGGGCACAACTACTCGGTGTTCCTGCGCTTCACCGGGGGGAAGGGAGTGGCTACTTCGCTGGGTGTCGCTCTGGGCGTCTACCCGGACCTGACCTGTGCGGCGCTGGTGGCGTTTGGGGTCTGGGTGGTGGTGACCTTGGCGAGCCGATACGTCTCCCTGGGCTCGATATGTGCCGCCGTTGCGTTCCCCGTGGCTCTGGTGCTAATGTCCGGACGCGACGAGGGCTTTCTGACGAACGACTGGCCTTTGCTGGTCTGCAGTAGCTTACTGGCGGTCATGATTATCTATCGCCACCGCAAGAACATCCGCCGCTTGTCTAACGGAACCGAACCGAAGATAGGCAAGAAAGGACCGGCGGTCTGAAACAAGTCAGGCGGGTTCACCGTTTGACGGTGTTGCGCGCCGGGCGTACTGCCCCAGGCATATACCCCAGGCCGCGGCAAAGTAGTATCGGACCGAATTGCAAAAGTGACCGAAAAGGCTTGTACTCAAGCGTATGCGCGTGGTAGGCTAAGTGGTTCGTCTTGTGCGTCTTCGCTTTGGAGAAGACTCGGCGCGGCGGAGGGCCTACGATTTAGTAGGCACCCAGGAGGGAAGCTTTCGCGATGGAAGAATCGAGCACCAGAACATTGCGTGCACTGGTCATTCAGCACGCCGAGCCGGGCAACGCCGGGGCGATTGATTGGATCGCCGAGCACAGCGCCGTGACCACCGTTGACACCGTGGAACAGGCGCTGCAACTCCTGCAACGCCAGGAGTTCGACCTGGTAGTGGGCGCGCCGGCGGATTTCACTCCGCCGGAGCAAGCGGCTTTGTGCCCTCAAGCAACCGCGATACTGGAATCGGTGACCCAGGGGGTTTGTATTGCGGCACAGGGTGGCCACCTGGTCTGGGCCAACCCCCGGATGCTCAGCTTTAGTGATGAGATCAGAGCGCAGGTGTGCGAGTTGTGCGCGGAGACGTTCTCCTGGGCGACCTCGGAAAGCGCCCGCAAACCGTCGCACCTACGCGGGCGCCACTTCAGCTTCATCACCGCCAACCAGGAGTGCATCGAAATCACCGCCACGCCGGTCATCGACCTGAACAACCGCGTGACCCAGGTTGCCGCAGTGGTCTGGGATGTCAGCAAGGCGCGGCGCACACAGGAACAAATCGATGCGATCGACAACGCCGGTCGGGAGTTGATGCGGCTGGACACCGAGCAGATTTCCCGTCTCAATGCTCACCAGCGCCTCGACCTGCTCGAACAGAGGATTATTCGTTACACCAGCGAGTTGATGCACTTCGACAACTTCGGTGTTTGGATCCTCGATAAGAAAACCAACAAGCTCGAACTGGTGCTCTCGGCGGGCCTGTCCACCGAGACGCAAAAGATCGACATCTACGCTTCCAGCGAAGGCAACGGCATTAGCGGGTACGTGGCCCACACCGGGCGGAGCTACATCTGCCCGGACGTCACCAATGACCCGCGCTACCTGCCGGGGATTCCCCAGGCTCGTTCATCGTTGACCGTCCCGCTCCGCCTGCACGATCAGGTGATCGGGATCGTCAATGTCGAGAGCGAGAGACCGGCGGCCTTTACCGAAGACAACCGCCAGTTCCTGATGATTTTCGGGCGGCACGTGGCCCTCGCGCTGCACATGCTCGATCTGCTGGTGACCGAACGGCATACCGCCACCGGACAAATCGGCGTCGACGTCATGGCGGAGATCACCGCCCCACTCAACGATATCATGACGACCACCGCCAATCTCATCGAAGACTACATCGGGCACGATGAACTGCGGCACCGGCTGAATCAGATCGCCGACAACGCCGTGGCCATTCGTGAAGCGATCAAGCAGGTTACTGCGCCTCAGCGCGGGGTGTTGGGCGTGCGCACGGGGACCCGGGGGCCGCATCGCGACCCGATACTCAACGAGAAGCGCCTGCTGGTGGTGGACGACGAGGAGATCATTCGCGAAACCGTGCGCGACGTACTGATCAGCAACGGATGCGAAGTGCACACCGCCGACAACGGCGAGGAGGCGATTGCACTCATCGCCGAGCACGATTTCGATCTGGTGCTTAGTGACATCAAGATGCCCCGGAAAAACGGCTACGAGGTCTTTGCCGCAGCCAAGGAAAAAAACCCCCAATGTCCGGTGATTTTCATGACCGGTTTTGGGTACGACCCTAACCACTCGATTGTCCGGGCGCGGCGCGAGGGGCGATCGGCCGTCCGGTTCAAGCCCTTCAAGGTCGAGCAGTTGCGCGGCGAGATCCGCGCCGCCGCCAAAGCCACCGCAAGCCACAAGCCCTGCTAGTACCGCGTTCCATAAGTCTCACGACTATGCTGCATGTTCGCAGTCGTGATTCGAGTGACCTCTTCAGCCCCGAAGGGGCGACATTGGGTAGCCAGGGGCGTGAGCCCTTGGTCATCGGGAAACATAAGACCATGAGCCCCCGAAGGGGGCGACACTTCGTATGACGGAGCGGAGTGTCGCCCTTCCAGGGCTCTTTCTCTCCGGCGATCGCACACCAGGGGCTCGCGCCCCCTGGCTACCGAATTTCGCCCTTCCAGGGCTTGGGCCAGCGATCAACATAGTCGCACTACTCGTGAAACGCGGTACTAGGCTCCATTACACCTCGAATGATGGATATAGCTTCTTCAGCCGTATCCGCGCATCACCCGTCCTGAATCGCCATCTCACGAACACACGCGGCCCAATCCTTTTTGGTACGCCGCCCGGTCACCTTCACATGCCGCTTCCCAGCCAAAGGCTCGAAGACCATGAACAGATTCGCCACGCCGTTGCGTCTGTACTCATGGTCGTATCGGGCTTCCCGCCCGGGCGCCGCCGGCACCGGCGTCCGCGTCTCGCCGATCGACGAGTGAACGGGCAATACATGCCTGCGCGTCGCTACGCTCCGCTTAGACATACCACGCTGCCGTGGATGGGCCACCCTGCCGCGGGGGTGGTCGCCGACCACGCTTACAATCCGCCGGCGTGTGCATAGAATGTCGGCGTGACCACCATCGGACAGCCCCGCGACCGCCGCCCCAACGCCGTGCCCGCGCGAACACCGAGCGGCACCTGGCGATGGCTGATACCACTTCTCATAGCCGTCGTGGTCTTTGCGGCCTTTCTTCCGGTGCTGCGGGCCGGCTTCGTCAACTGGGACGACGACCACAACATCATCAACAATCCTCACCTGCGCAGCCTGGGTCCGGCGCAGCTCCGCTGGATGTTCACCCAACCATTTGCCGGTCATTACCAGCCGCTCACCTGGCTTTCGCTGGCGGTAGATTACCAGGTGTGGGGGTTGGATCGCCCCGGCGGTTTTCATTTGACCAACCTGGTTCTGCACGTGTTCACCGCAGTGGCGGTGTACTTGCTGGCGACGAGGCTCATCACCCTGGAGCCCGTCTCGGCCGCGCTTCGTTCCCCCCGCGTCGTGCGTATCGCCGCCGCCGTCGCCGCACTCCTCTTCGCGCTGCATCCACTGCGGGTCGAGTCCGTCGCCTGGGTCACCGAACGCCGCGACGTGCTGTCCGGGCTCTTCTTCGTGCTGAGCATTCTGGCCTACCTCAATGCCGCACGTTTATTCCGGGACGGCCACCCTCACTCAGCATGGTACGCGGGGTCTATCGTGCTTTGCGCCCTTTCACTGCTCTGCAAAGCTCACGCCGTGACTCTGGTAGGGGTGTTGGTTCTGCTGGACATCTATCCGTTGCGGAGGTTCGCGCACCACCGGGTGCGCCCCCTGGTGGGCAAGGCGCCCTTTCTGGTGCTCAGCGCCGTCTTTGCCTACCTTGCGATTCGCGCGCAGGCGCGAGTCGGTGCTTTGTATCCACTCGACGACTACGACTTCACCGCCCGCGTCGCGCAGGCCCTCTATGGGCACGCTTTCTACCTGTCCAAGCTGGTGTTTCCCATTGCCCTTGGTCCACTTTATGACCTACCGGAGCGTGCCGTGCTCGTCGGACGTTTGTTGTGGGTCGGGCTTGCCGTGTTGGTCGCCGTGGGCGTGATTGCGGTTCTGCTTCGTCGCCGGTTCCCGTTTTTTGCCCTGGGGTGGGGGTGGTATGTGATCGTTTTGTTGCCGGTCTCGGGTCTACTGCAAAGCGGAGCGCAACTGGCCGCCGATCGCTATACTTACGTTTCCTGCATCGGTTGGGCCGTGGCCGGTGGTGCCTTGTTTGAGCGCCTCATGTCCCGCAGTCAGGCTTCGGCGGTGCGCACCATACTTGTCACCGCTGTTACCGGTGTAGTGCTCGCCGTGTTCGGCGTGCTCACCTGGCAGCAGTCTTGCATCTGGCACGATTCCCAAACGCTCTGGCAACGAGGCACCCGCGTGTCACCGAACAGCGCCATTGCCCACACCAATTTGGGGGACGCACTCATGCGCTCCGCGGAACCCGACTGCGCCGCGGCCATGCGCAGCTATCAGCGGGCCCTGAAACTCAACCCCCGTGACGCCAAGGCCCACAACGGAGTCGCCACCGCGGCGCTGCCGATGAATCGCCCGGATGTGGCCCTACTCCATCTGGAAAAAGCCGTTCTGCTCGACCCGCAATACGCGTTCGCACACCTGAACCTCGGCTATGTGCTGGCAGGTTATGGACGACTCGATGAGGCCATCGAGCAATACCGCTGGGCTCTCAAGATCGATCCGGCGTTCTCCGAAGCCGCTTTCCGCCTGGCTGACATGCTGGTTGATCGTGGCCGGTACGCCCAGGCCCTCGAGACTTTGCGCTCGGCGGCAAGCCGTCTCCCCGAGGAGCCCTACATTCATTCCCGGCTCTCGTGGCTGCTGGCGACGTGTCCGGACGACACGCTGCGCGATGGTGCCGAGGCGCTGGCACACGGTACGGTTGCGTGCCGGCTCGCCGCCGCACCCGATCCTTCGGCCCTTGACTGCCGCGCCGCCGCGTTGGCCGAGTTGCACCGCTTCGACGAGGCCGCCGCCACCGCCCGGCGGGCGCTGGACTTAGCCCGGACCCAAGACCTGGCCGATCTTGCCACCGGGATCGAGCAACGCATTGCCCTCTATCAAGCCAAAAAACCGTACCGCTTGGGAATGTAACCGCGACGAAGCCACGGGCTTGGCGGGCGTGGCCGCGAACCACCGGCCTATGAACGAGTTGATCCGGGCGTCAACTCGAAGCCCTACTGCTTAAGCGAACCTTGCCACCGTAGAAAAAACAGGGGCGTACGCGCCAAGCGCATACGCCCCAATGATCCCTGCATAAAGTATACGGGCAAGTCTACCCGAAACCAGTTTCACACCAGCCCACACCAACGAACCGGCACGGGCCTACCCTGGAAACCTACTCCGGCCAGGCGATAGCTATGCCCCAGTAAGTCTCCGTGTTGGGAGGGGGGTGCTGCACGTCCCAGCACGGCCCGACCACCAAGGGGAGTGCGGCAAAGAGTGCCACTGCCGCCGCCCGCACGACCCTGCGTAATCCCTTGCTCATTTGAAAGTCCTTTCCGGACGCACGTCCGAGTTCGTTCACACCTAGTTCTTCAAAGCCCGCCGACGAGCCTGGCCGCGCAAGCCCATCCAGAGGAACAGAGACATCGGCAGCAGAATCAAACCGACGCCGTTGAAGACGCCACACCCATCTGCACGTCTGCCGGGCAGCCCTTGAGTAACCGTAGGTTCCTCGCATTCGCCGGTCTCGGGGTTACACGTCTGCCCCACGGGACACTTCGGCTCATGGACGCACTCGTCGCCGAGGCCGTCACCGTCGTTGTCCACGCAGGTGTCGATCGTGCACAGATCGCCGTCGTCGCACTCGGCGTCGTCGGTGCAGAACGGATGCGGGACCGGCGGCTCGGTGCACGCGTCACCCACGCCGTCACCATCGGCGTCCTCCTGACCAGGGTTGGCCACGAGGAGGCAGTTGTCGCACACGTCGCCCACGCCGTCGCCGTCGCCGTCGGCCTGATCAGGATTGTTGACGAACGCACAGTTGTCGCAGGCGTCGCCGACCATGTCTCCATCGGTGTCGGCGTTGGTCGAATCGGGGACGTCCGGGCACAGGTCGCACGGATCGTATACCCCGTCACCATCGCGGTCGGTGTTCGGACCCAGATCGCAGTCGTCGCAGATATCCCCGAGTCCGTCGCCATCGGAGTCGGTCTGGTCGTCATTGGGGTCGGACGGGCAGTTGTCGCAAGCGTCACCGATGCCGTCCCCGTCGTCGTCGTTCTGCTCGCCGGTCTCCGGGTTACGCGGGTTGATCACCTCGGGGCAGTTGTCGCAAACGTCGCCCACGCCATCGCCATCACCCTCGGCCTGGTCCGGGTTGGCCACCGTGGGGCAGTTATCGCAGACGTCGCCCCAGCCATCGCCGTCAGCATCGGCTTGATCGGGGTTCGGCGTGGTGACGCAGTTGTCGTCCTCGTCGCAGATCTGGTCACTATCGACATCTGAACACGGCGTAGGACCCGGGTCGGGATTGGGAGTAGGACCACCACAGGCACCTACCGTCACCAAGAACGTGCAGGTGTCTTCGGTCTCTTCGACTGTGCACGTTACCATCGTCGTCTGCTCAGGGAGGAACACCCCGTCCGGGGGCAGATCGCAGTTGACCGTACAGTTGTTGCGTTCGTCCCCCGCAGGCCAAGCGCTGGTTTTGTCATCCGACGGCGGTGGTCCGCCGGTGCACACGTCGTTCTCCTCGTCGCAGAAGTGGAATAGTGGGGGACAGGGGTTGGAGCCCTTCAGGCAAGCACCGTCCACACAAGTCTCCGCCCC
>JAUWNF010000250.1 GCA_030612785.1 Phycisphaerales bacterium | reverse complement strand
CGGGCGTTCTATTTCTTGCGCGAGGTGGATTACTACGTGGTGTTCAACCGTCATCCCTTTGTCGCCGTCATCGAATCCGCCGCCCCCCCGTCTGAGGTACGCGAGTGGCTCAACGCCACCGGGTATACGCACGTTTACGTCGGCAGGAGCGAAATCGAGCGTCTGCGGCGGTCGCGCTAAGGATATCCCGAGGTGGTAACGCGCAAGCTAATCGCTGACTTTGTCTCCGCCGGTGTGCTGCGCCGTACGCACGTTTTCAGCGCTGGTGCACCAGCTAAGCCATACGCCGAGCTATACGAAGTTGTGCCGCTCTCAGGGGAGGCCCGGCCGTGATCCGCAGTTCTGATGCGTCCAAGACGCACCCTACTCAAAACACGCTGGGTACGTCCGCGGATGTCTCTTACGCCGCTGGTAGGCTCGGGCCAGGTCGAGGAAGATCTCCAGATCGCGGTCGATATTGGTGTTCACCCCGTCGAAGTAGCAGATGCGGATAGGCAGATCGTCGTGGGCTTCGCTGACCGTCGGATAGACGGCTTCGCAGATAATCCCGTTCATGCACGTGAAGGGGCTGATGTCAATGATCCCGTCAGCTCCCTTCTCATATAGATAGAGTGCCTTGCCGACGCTGAGCACCATCTCGCCGAGGCAACCGTTCGGCGGCAGATAGGGCTGGGACTTTTCAAGAACCTCGCGGATGTCGTGTGGTTCTTCGTAGCCGCGCAGGTCCTCGGCCAGCGGAGCGAGCAGGGCGTGCTCGTACTGGTGCTGCTTGTGAATCTTGAGCTTGAGCTTGAGGAAGTCGGCGCTGAGGCGCCCCTTGGTCCGGCGGATTTCGAGGTCCTGGCTCCAATTGGTATACCAGACCCATTCGCCGATGTCGGAGATCCAGCACTCGCCGCCGTGCTTCTCGATCCGGCGGGCGACCTCGTCGTTGCTGAAGGTGTTCAACCGGCAGAAGATTTCCCCTACCAGCCCGATCAGCGGGCGATTCTTGACGTACTCGGCCGGCACGGCGCGAAACCGATCACGCATGCGCTCGACCGCCGCGACCAGCCGCGCCAGCACCTCCTTGGGCTTGAGCCCGGGCGTCTCCACCACGCGCTGCAGGTCCTCGAGCGAGGCATGAAACGCCGTGTCGGCGTCGCCCGCGGTGGTCTCGTAAGGCCGGGTCTTGAGCAGCAGCTTCAGTGCGGCATCGCCCGCTACCAGGCCCATCCAGGCTGTCCGCATCAGCGTGCCGGCCTGCTCGCCCACGCCGTCGTAGCCGTTGTCGCTTGATGGTGACACGACCGGGACATCCCCGTAGCCCAGTTCTTCGAGTACGTGCCGCAGGTACGGTCCATATTGCCCGAAGCGGCATGGACCGTGGGCAGTGGGCATGAAGAACGCGGTCTTGCTCGGATCGAACCCCGGTGCCCGGCAGACCTTCAGGAAGTCGCCCAGCGTAACCTTGTGCGGCAGGCATTCCTCGCCGCTGGCGTGCAGCCCGCCCAACTCGAGGGTTTCGGCGTCCGAGTCCGGTGCGGGGAGCGCGTCGATCCCCACGGAGCGAAACGCCGCCGCCATCATCCGGGCACCGGCATACGCCATTTGCGGGATGTAGAGGGTTCGCCCACGGAGGGTTGCACCGTTGGTTTTCTCTGCTCCTGTCGCCACCATCGCAAGATCCCCTTGCTATCGAGATACGCTTCGCAGCGCGTCATCATGCCCGCGTCGTTGGAATGCCCGTCGAATTGCAGAGTCAAGAACGGCTTGCCCGAGGTCGGGCGGACAAACCCCTTCACGAACGAATCGGGCCCGCACTTGAAGTTGGTGATGTAGATCATATGCAGGTTGGCGTACTGCCTGACGATCTTGGCCGCCGCCAGAATCCGGCGCCCGTATTCCCAGTACATGTTATCGTTCACGTCGCGGACGTCGATGTCCGCCAGCGGCAGGGCGTCGATCGGCAACACGTTTACCCCGTAAAGGTCGCGCAGCTTTTTCGCCACCGAAAGGCTTACCCCGGCGTCGTGGATATTGTACGGCCGACCGACCAAGACAATGCCGGTTTCGCCGGTGCGCTCGAGCGTCTTGAGTGCCTCGCAGCCGGCATGGAGATACGCCGTGCGGAACCGTTGCAGCGCCGCCAGCCCCGCCTCGAAAGCGCGCTCGGCCCGATCCCGGCGCACGCCCAGCCCCGCCGCCACCTCCACCAGCGCCGCGCGCAAATGCCCCGGACCTCTGCGTAGGTGGAGTAGCGGACACAGAATCCGACTGTGCCACGACCGGAACATCGGTGCCTGACGAATCACGAACGGCAACGTTTGGCCCCAGGGGCAGACGTGACTCTCATTGTCCATGAACTTGGTCTCGGCCGACAGGATGTTCGGCAGCCAGATGTGGTCCACCTCTTCGTCGACCAGTTCGGCAACGTGCCCGTGGGCCACGATGATCGGGAAACAGGGCTCGGCCACCACCGCGTCGAGCCCCCGCTGCACCGTCTGCCGGTTGGTCTCGCCGGAGAGAACTACCTTGAATCCGCAATCGCGGAAGAACCGCCGCCACAGCGGCAGCAGATCGAACGTATACATCGCCAGCGGTACGCCGATGCTGACCGTTGCCCCCTCGGGATCGCCCTCGTCGTCGGCGTGCAGCAATTCGTGCCGTAAGCCCACTAGGTCCGGGATGACCGGCTCACGCCCGGTCTTGGTCTGCTTGCGGAACCGGTCCGAGCACTTGTCGCCCCAGAAGGTCTTTTCGCCTTCGACTTTGAACTCCTGGATCGAGCACTGATTGCCGCAGCCCTTACAGGTGAATTCCCGCAGCGTATAGTCGACCACGCTCATGTCATACCCGCGGAAACGGGTGCTGAGCTTCGAGGTGGTGACCTTCTCCTTGGCCAGCAGCGCCGCTCCGATCGCCCCGAGCACCGCGTTGTGCGGCGGGACGATGATCTCCTTGCCGGTAATGGCGCTGAACGCCGCCGCCACCGCGTTGTTGTACGCGGTCCCGCCTTGGAAGAAAACACAATCGCCGATGACCCGCCCGCGGACCACGCGATTGATGTAGTTGTAGGCAATCGAGTAGGCCAACCCGGCGATCACGTCTGCGCGCTTGGCCCCGCGCTGCATGTACGTGTTGACGTCGCGCTCCATAAAGACCGTACAGCGTTCGCCAAGTATGATCGGGGCTCGAGAACTCAGGGCGAGTTCGGCGAACTCGCCCTTGATCGACACGCCCAGTTCCTCCGCCCGCTCCTCGAGGAAGCTACCCGTGCCGGCGGCGCAAGCCTCGTTCATGGTGAAGTCCACCACGATGGTGTCTCGTGAACCGTCGCCTTCGGACTCGAGGCTGATGTACTTGCTGTCCTGCCCACCGACCTCGAAGATAGTGTCCGGACGCTTGCCCCCCAGCAGGCGGTCACTGATGAACGTAGCTCCGGTCTTGTGGGCGGTGATTTCGTCGTTGATGCTGTCCGCCCCGACCAGCGCACCGATCAACTCGCGCCCGCTGCCCGTGCTGCCCACGCTTCGAATGCGGACACGCGCCCCCACCGCCTCTTCCAACTCGCGCAGGCAGCGCGACACCACCTCGATCGGGCGGCCCTCGGTCCGCGTGAAGATCGAGTGGATCACGTCGCCCCGCCCGTCAATGACCACCAGCTTGGTGCCCACCGACCCGATGTCTAAACCGAGGTAGGCATCGACCACCGACCCGTTCGTCGGAAACTCGTAGGGCTTGACCCGATCGTGCAACAGCGTGACGCGGTCGAGCGTGAGCGGCGGCGACGTTGGAAAGGCCTCGCCCGCGACGTCAC
Organism: Phycisphaerales bacterium; assembly: GCA_030612785.1. Lineage (GTDB taxonomy): Bacteria > Planctomycetota > Phycisphaerae > UBA1845 > UBA1845 > JAAEQG01. The sequence goes on along the minus strand of JAUWNF010000250.1, from coordinate 1,924 downwards.
GGTCTTCGCCGAGTCGCTGGAGGGCGGTCTGTGCCGCGGCGCGTTGCTCGGCGGACATGGCCCGCGCGGCGACGGCGGCGCCCACCGCGCCGAACGACTCGGCCGCCTCCGGCACGAGCAACGCCCCGTCTTCGAGTTCGAAGGCTTCGTGCAGCGCCCGCACCACCGCTGTATTGGCCGACACGCCCCCGACCAACGCAACCGGCGCCGTCGGTGTCCGCCCTTTCACCACCGCCGATTTGAAGTTCGTGGCCACCGCGTTGCACAGCCCGCGCAACACCTCCGGCGGCGTGAAGCCCTTTTGCTGGGCGTGGATCATGTCGCTCTTGGCGAAGACACTGCAACGTCCGGCAATCTGGGCGGCCCGCTCGGCGTCCGCTACGATCTCGCCGATCGCTTCGACGGAGTACTGTAGCCGCGAGGCCTGTTGGTCGAGGAACGCGCCGGTCCCGGCGGCGCAGTCCCCGTTCGCGTTGTAGTCGAGAATGCCCAGCGCGCCGCTGCCGGGGTCCGGTTCAAGACGCAGGTATTTGCTGGTCTCGCCGCCGATCTCGAACACCGTCCGCACCTCGGGGTGAACCAGATCGATCGCCCGCGCCAGGGCCTGAAACTCGTTGCAGCGCGGTACGCCCAGCGCATCGCTCACCAGCGGACTGCCCGAGCCGGTCAACATCACACCGGCGACGTTGTCGGCCCCAACGTATTCGAGCAAGTCGCCCACCACCCGCCGCACCGACTCCAGCGGACGCCCGCGCGTGCGCCGATAGTCCGCCACCAGCACCGCCAAGCCGTTCCGCGTCGAGGTCTGCAACACGCGTAGGATCGACGAATCCCCGTTGCGCCCAAGTAGCGAGGTGACCTTATCTTTGGGAAGCAGCAGCGCCGCCTTCACGCCGACCGCGCCTACGTCAACACCCATATAGATGCTCATAATGGTTTTCATCCCGAATGGCATGGTGCCACCAGGTGACCCTCGACTCTTGCCACCCTTTGCCGCGCCGGGTTATTTATCCAGCCAAGCCAGCGCGGTGTCAACAGGGATTCGTGCGATTCGGCCACATGGGTTTGCGAGCTTTGTTAACTTTCTCGCGCTGCCGCCAGAACTGAGGGACGCGCTTACTATCTTTGTGGTTCCGGCGTTACGCGTCGGGTGGGGGACGACGATCCATCCTGCCTGTTTTTATGGTTTCCGGGTGCCGCAAAGCGGCATAACGACTGCGGTGAGAAATGAAGGATAGCGCCCAAAGGATAACCGCGCAAGAGACCGCACGCGGGTGTAACGGTGGTATTTACAGGGAAGGTGCTCAGAACTTGATGGTCTTGGCGTCGAAGTCGGCGTCCTCGAGGCCGATGTTGAACTCCGCCTCGGTGAGCAGGTATCTGCCGAGAAGATTCTCACCATCGTCGTCGGCGTACGAGAAACAGCCTGTGGGCAACAGCCATTCCTTGTCGATGTGGACGACGAGAAGCCGGTCGGGATAGGGCTCTTCCTCGCCGGTGTAGGGCAGGCGCCGCTCGAAGACGTACGTGGGACGCCCGTTGATCGAACCGTCACCTACGAACGCCAACCCCAGTTTTCCCTCCGCCTGGGCCTTTACGCAATACTTGATGATTAGTCCCAGGCTGTTCTTGAATCCGAACTGGTCGATGGTCCGGCGGGCCTCGCGCTCCGCGTCGCCCCCGTGGATCGCGCGCCAGACCTTGATCCCGATTCCACCGAGGATCCCCGCCGGCTTGATCAGCGCCAGCTCGTTGCCGTGCTTGTCCACACGCGCACCCTCGATGTAAAGTACGCGACCGGCCCGACCGGCATTCTGCGTCCACAGCATATCCACGCTGTAGGGGGATTCCCGGAAACGAACCCGGGTCACCTGTTCGGGCGTCAGCTTGTTCCGGACCAGTTCCCGTTTGGTGAACGTGACCC
>JAUWNF010000051.1 GCA_030612785.1 Phycisphaerales bacterium | reverse complement strand
GAATCCCGCCCGCAGCCGGGCGCCACCGGACACGGGCGGAATCAAGTTGATCACAAATGGCAAGCTAAGCCCTTTTGACGGAGATTTTCCTGGGTACCAAGGCCTCGCTCTTGGGCAGCACGATCGTCAGCACCCCATCGTTCAGCGTAGCTTCGACCTTGTCTGGGTTGACGTCCGCCGGAAGCGTGAGCACGCGCACGAACTCACCTGCGCCGCGCTCCTGACGATGATACATGAGGGCCTCGCCGTCCAGCACCTTGCGCTGCCCCTTGATGGTCAGTTCGTTGCCCGAGGTGTAGATATCGAGTTCCTTCATGCTCACGCCGGGGATCTCAGCCTCGACATGAAAGCACTCACCGTCCTCCCAGACGTTCATCGCGGGGAATACCCGCGTGTGCGGCCACAGGCCGCGGTCTAGCCCGGTAGAAAACCGATCGAGCACACTCTCCACCTCACGCCGAAGCTCCGAGGGTGGAGCCATCCGATTGATTTGGCGAAACAGCATCATCGCTCCATCTCCTTTTCGTGAAGCCTGCACTTCTCCGGGTCGCCACGGCGGCGACCTCCACAGGAGCAGCTAAGCAAACGTTGTGCCAGACGCGCGACCGAGTGTAACCAACTGTAGTTCAACGAGTTATGAATCGCATCAAGAACGCGGGCCGCGGGAACCCGGACAAATTGTCGGTCGTGTCAGCAGTCAAATTGTCCCGCCCACCGTTGCTTTCACAAAAACACGGCGAAACCTACAGAAATAATGCGTAAGAATGGAGACACCGCTACAGCGCCCCACCCGATGTGGATTCCGTAAAAAACTACGGCGGCAAAGCTGGAGCCGCAACTCCAGTTCCAGCCCTTACCCCAACTCTTGATGCACTGCGGTCGGAAAGTGGCGGCGTGGTTACCTTGCAATCCGCGCTCGGATCCGCTAACATATCACGTGGGTCGAGAGGTAGAGGTTCCCCCACATACCCGCAGACAGGGAGAAAGATATGCGCTTCTATCCGCTGGTCCTGAGCACGCTTGGGTTTCTGTTCGCTTACGTTTCTCCGTCAGCGGCGCTAACTTGGAACATAACCCAACTCACCATCAACGTTTACCCTGACGCCGACCCCCAGGTCTCCGGATCGAACGTGGTTTGGAGCGGTTGGGACGGCGACGACTGGGAGATCTTTCTCTATGATGGGAATGAGGTCACCCAACTGACGGACAACACCTACAATGATGAGTATGTCCAGGTTTCCGGATCGAACATGGTCTGGAGCGGTTACGACGGCAACGACTGGGAGATATTCTTCTACGACGGAGCCGACATTACCCAGGTGACCGATAATAACTACAACGACTGGTACTGCCAGATCTCCGGGTCCAACGTCGTTTGGAGGGGTAACGACGGCAATGATGATGAAGTCTTCCTCTATGACGGGGCCGACATTACCCAACTGACCAGCAACGGCACCAATGACTGGTATTGCCAGGTCTCCGGATCGAACGTAGTCTGGAGCAGGCAAGTCGGCGGAGACTGGGAGGTGTTCCTCTACGACGGGAGCGAGACTACGCAAGTGACGGACAATAGTTACGACGACTGGTACCCGCAGGTTTCTGGATCTAACGTGGTGTGGAGCGGTTGGGACGGCAACGACTGGGAGATATTCCTCTACGATGGGAACGATACTACCCAACTGACCGACAACACCTACAATGATGTCGAGGTCCAGATCTCCGGATCGAGCGTAGCGTGGAGGGGCGGCGATGACCACGAGGCTGAAATATATCTCTACGACGGGCACGACGTCACTCAACTGACCGACAACAACCGCGATGATCGTCAAGGCCAGGTTTCCGGCGCGCACGTAGTCTGGAAGAGTCACGACGGTATCGACTGGGAGATCTTCTTCTACGATGGGACCGACATTACCCAGCTTACAGACAACCTGGACCGCGACGACGAGAACCCCCAGGTCTCCGAGTGGAACGTAGTTTGGAAGGGTTACGACTGGAACGACGACGAGATCTTCCTGGCCGTCCCGGACGAGCTGCCCCCGCCGGTGCCCGCCGCCTCCCAAGGGGGCCTGATCGTCCTGACGCTGCTACTGTTGACGGCCGGGGCGATCGTTTTCAGGCATCAGCGTCGGCATCGGCCTGTTGCGGTGTGAGCTTTTTAGAGCCCCAAACATAATGTCCGAGGGCCGGCTACGGTCACCCCTTGACGACCGGCGAAAACCTGGCATATTTTCTGACCGGTTTCTGTAGCGCGGAACGTCTGGCAGATTCTGTTGGTACAATCCGTACGCGGTGCCTTGCCGGACAGTATGTAATCGGAGTGTGCGATGTCGGACGTGATGATCAAGGCGGTGGAGTTGAGCAAGTATTTCGGCTCGCTGGCCGCCGTGCAAGACGTGTCCTTTGAAATCGCTCGCGGGCAGGTGGTGGCCTTTCTGGGGCCCAACGCCGCGGGCAAGAGCACCACCATGAGAATCCTCACCGGCTTCATCGCCCCCACGCACGGGCGGGCGGAAATCGCCGGGATCGACGTGGCCACCCGGCGGATCGAAGCGGTCGCCAAGATCGGCTACCTGCCGGAGAACGGTCCGCTCTATGCGGATATGACCCCCCTGGCGTTGCTCAAGTTCTTCGGCAGCGCCCGCGGACTCGACGCGGACGTTCTGCAGCGCCGTGTCCGGGAGGTGATTAAGCTCTGCGCCCTGGCGGGCGTCGTCGAGAAACCGATCTCCAAGCTTTCAAAGGGCTATCGCCAGCGGGTGGGTATGGCCCAGGCCTTGCTGCACGAGCCGGAGGTATTGATTCTCGACGAGCCCACCGCGGGCTTGGACCCCAACCAGATTCACGACGTCCGTGGCCTGATTCGGGAGTTGGGGAAGACCAACACCATCTTCCTCTCGACGCATATTCTCCAGGAGGTCGAAGCGGTGGCCGATCGTGTGATCTTCATTCACGAAGGTCGCATCGTCTTCGACGGGCCCATTGACGAGTTCCGGAAGGGGAGCCCCACGCTCGACGAGCGCTTCCGCCAACTGACCGCGGCGTGAAGGCAACAGGCAACGGACTCGGAACTCAGAACTCGGAACTCAGAACTCAGGACGAAAAACATGCCGACCCATGCTCGCGTCATCCGGGCAGTGTTCAAACGCAACTTTTCGAGCTACTTCATCAATCCGACGGGTTACGTGTTCATCACGGTGTTCATCCTGCTCGGGGCCATGGCCGCCTTCTGGCAGCGGGCCTTCTTCATGAACAATCTGGCCAACCTTGACCAGTTGAATGCCTACTTCTCCCTGTTGCTGCTGTTTTTCATCCCGGCGCTGACCATGAACGTGTGGTCGGAAGAGCGCCGCGAGAACACCGATGAACTCCTGTTCACGCTGCCCGGGCGCGATGGTGACATTGTGCTAGGCAAGTATCTCGCCGCCCTGGGCATCTATACGGTTGCCATTCTGTTCTCGCTCAGTCACCTGATTGTACTGGCGTGGCTGGGCGAGCCGGACGTCGGGTTAATGGTCGCCACGTACCTCGGCTACTGGCTGGCCGGAGCGGCGCTGCTGGCGGTGGGCATGGTCGCGTCGCTACTGACCGCCAACGCCACCGTGGCGTTTATCATTGGTGCCGTGCTCTGCGGCGTGTTCGTTTTCCTGAACCACGTCGAGTCGCTCTTTGGCGGTCGGCTGTCCGATTCGATTGCCCGGTTGGGGTTCGTGCCGCATTTCCGCCACTTCGGCAACGGGGTGATTCCGCTGGCGAGCGTGCTGTATTTCGTCGCCCTGGCGGTGGTCATGCTATACGTCAATATCGCCCTGCTGGCCCGGCGGCACTACACCGGAGGTGAAGGTTCCGCGGCCCACACCGGGCACTGGGGCGTGCGCAGCATCGCGCTGGCGGCCGTATCCATCGGTTTGTGTGTATTCGTTACCCGCCTGGGATGGGCGGCCGACGCGACGGCCGAGAAGCTCCACACGCTCCAACCGCAGACCGTCGAACTGATCGAGAGCATTCCCAAGGACCGGCCCGTGTTTATTCAAGCGTTCTTCAGCAAGGAAGTGCCCGAAGCCATGGTCCAAACGCGCAAGGACCTGCTGAACCTGTTGCACAAGTTTGACCGGGTCGGTGGGGAGCGGATCAGGTTGGCGGTCCACGAGACCGAACCGTTTACCGAGACCGCGGCCATGGCTGCCGAAAACTACAAGATCACCCCGCAGAAGGTCATGGCGGTTGAAGCCAGCCGGCGGGCCGCCGAGGACGTGTTCCTCGGCCTGGTGTTCACCTCCGGTCCGGAGGAGTTCGTCATCCCCTTCTTCCACCGCGGGCTGCCGGTGGAATATGAGCTGGCCCGCTCGGTCCGCGTGGTCAGCCAAACCCAGCGGAAAAAGCTGGGCGTCGTGACGACCGATGCCAAGCTGTTCGGCGGGTTCGACTTCAACACGATGACCAACCCGCCGGACTGGTCCGTCGTGGAGGAACTGCGCAAGCAGTATGACGTCGTGCAGGTCTCCCCCATGGGCCCCTACCCGGACGACCTCGACGCGCTGCTCGCCGTGATGCCGTCCTCGCTGACCCAGCCGGAGATGGATGAACTGCAAAAGGCAATCCTCGCGGGCACGCCGTCTTTGATCTTCGACGACCCGATGCCGATGTTCAATCCGAAACTCGCGCCGAAGCTGCCCAAGGATGCCGACCGCAATCCGTTCATGTCGCGCGGACAGCCTCCCCCGCAGCCGAAGGGTGATTTCGACGCGTTGCTGGCGTCCATCGGCCTGAGTTGGCGCAGTTCGAACATCGTCTGGTCGGGTTACAATCCTCACCCCGCATTCGCCGACGTCCCGCGTGAAATCGTGTTCGTCTGCCGAAGTCCGGACAATCCGCGCCCGTTCAATCCGGAGTCGGTGATCTCGTCAGGATTGCAGGAGGTGGTGGCACTGTTCCCCGGGGGCATTCGCGGCGACCGCGAGGTAAGCGGCGCGAAGCTGGTGCGGACGCCCTTGGTAACGACCGGTTCCATCTCCGGTAATACCCCCTGGGATTCGTTGGTTACTCGAAGCGTCTTCGGCATGCAGCTCAATCCGAACCCGCGGCGCTACCAAACCGCGGATGCCTATGCGCTAGCCATGCGCGTGACCGGTACCTTGCCGCCCGCTGCCAACGACGAAGCAGGGACGGACAGCGAGAGCGACGCCGACGACGGAGAGTCCACCGGTGACGAGAACGTTGAAGAGCCCCAAGCGGAACGCCGGATCAACGTTATCATGGTCGCCGACGTTGACAGCATCTCGGAGACCTTTTTCCAGCTCCGCCGTCAGGGCGCAGAGGGCTTGAACTTCGATAACGTTACGTTTGCCCTGAACTGCATTGACGTATTGGCCGGCGATGAGTCGTTCGTCGCCCTGCGCAAGCACCGCCCGCGGCACCGCACGCTCGCGCGGGTGGACGGTCTCATGGAAGAGTTCGAGGAGAAGAGCCGCGTCGAAACCGAGGCCGCCGAAGCCCGGGCAGCCGGGCAACTGGTCGAAGCTCAAGGGCGCCTCGACAAGAAGGTTGACGAGGTGCGCCAACGCGCCGACCTCGACGAGCGCACCAAGAAGATCATGCTCAAGAGCTTGCAGGAGAGCGAAAACCGGCGGTTCGAGGTGACCAAGGCCACCATCGAGCAGGAAAAAGAGAAGAGCATCGCCAGAGCGCTCGCGGACAAGGAGATGGCTGAAGCCCGCATCCAACGCGGGATCAAGTGGCGCGCCGCGCTGCTGCCGCCTATTCCAGCGCTACTGCTCGCCTTCGTCATGTTCGCATACCGTTACAACCGGGAAAAGATCAGCGTCGCCGAACGGCGCGTCGTGGGAGCCAAGTGATGAGCGACATCGCCAAAACCGCAATCTTCGTCGTCGTCGCGGTGGTGCTTTGCGGGGCCGCCTGGCTGTCGAGACCAACGCCCCCGACCCTGGAGTACTTCAGCGACCAGGGCGAACCATTCTATCCTGACTTCATCGACCCGCTGGCGGCGGCCTCGCTCGAGGTCATCGACTTCAACGAGGAACGGGGCGCCGCCCAGCCATTCAAGGTCGAGGTCAAGGACGGCGTGTGGTCGATTCCCTCGCACTACCATTACCCGGCCGACGGGAAGGACCGTTTGGCCAACACCGCCGCCGGCGTCATTGATCTGAAGAAAGATATCGTGCAATCGGACCGGGCCCAGGACCATGAGGCGCTCGGGGTCGTCGATCCCCTCGACAATTCAACGCCGACGCTCAAAGGACGCGGACAGCGCGTGACCCTGCGCAACGCGGCTGGTTCGGCGTTGGCGGACTTCGTCGTGGGCGAAGAAGTGGAGGACAAGCCCGGCTTTCGCTACGTGCGCATCCCGGGCAAGAAACGCACCTACGGGGTGAAGCTGGACGTAGACCTCTCCACCCGCTTCGCCGACTGGATCGAAACTAACCTGCTCAAACTCACCACCGGCGACATCACCACCCTAGAAATCAATGACTATTCGGTTGACGAAGCCACCGGAACGGTGGACATGGCGGACAACATCCACCTGAATAAGGGTGCGAGCAACAAATGGACCATGGACGGGCTGCCTCCGGAAAAAGAACTCGAGGAGAGCAAGATTAATCAGATGGCGTCGGCCTTGTCGCGCATCACCATCACCGGGGTGAGGCCCAAGCCCGAGTCGCTCACCCGCGACCTGAGCACCAAGCAAGGAATGAAGCTCGATCCGTTTACCCAGATCTCTTTGCAGTCGAAGGGTTTCTTCATCTCCCGCGACGGGGCGCTGCTCTCCAACGAAGGCGAGGTCCGCGTGGGCACCAAGAAGGGTGTGCGCTACACGCTACGGTTCGGCGAGGTCATCTTCGGCGACGGACTGGACGTCTCCGCCGGAGTGGACGAGGAGCCCTCCGGCGATACGAGCGGTGACCGTGAGGGAGCGGACCAGGCGACGGACGAGGACCAGCCAGACGAAGGCGGCACGGAAAACCGGTACCTGTTCGTCACCGCTCGCTTCGACGAGACGTTGCTGGCCCCCAAGCCGACTCCGCCGGAAGGATACGAGCCCACTGCGACCGACGAACCCACGCCGACCACCGAACCGACCACCCAGCCGACTTCCGCCCCAGCCGAGGACGAAGCGAAATCCGAGGCCAAGGCTGCGGTGGAGAAATATGAGGCCGAATTGAAGGTATGGGAGGAGACCGAGGCCGAGGGGCACAAGTTAACTGACGAACTCAACGAGCGTTTTGCGCCGTGGTATTACGTCATCTCCGCAGCCGACTTCAAGAACATCCGTCTCAATCGCGAAAAGCTGACCAAGACCCCGGCCGAAGCGGACGACGACTGATCTACGTTCCTGATCCGGAGCCCGAGAGTATGTTTGTGATTACGGCCTACGAATTCAAAGGCAAGCCCTTGACCGCATACAAACGCCGGATGCGCCGGAGGCGATGATGGTGCAGAGCAGATTCCCGGAAGGTTGGGACGAAGAGAAGGTTCGGAGGGTCCTGAGACACTACGAGGACCAGACCGAGGAAGAAGCAGTTGCCGAAGACGAAGCCGGGTATGAGGACCGGACTGAGTCCATTATCGAAGTGCCGGTCGAGCTTGTACCTGCGGTTCGCGAACTGATCGCAAAACACAGGCGTTGAGGCTGGCCGCCTGGCCCATCACGCTCGATCCGATCTTCAGCGGCCTAGCCTGGGCGCTGATCTTCGGCCTGTTCGTCTCCACCGTTTTCACGCGGGTCGTGATTACGGTGGTGTACTACATGGTCTATGGCTACCGCGTAACGGAGTGAATCGGGGAACCGGCCCCACTCAAAACTGATTCTGCCCGGACGCTTGACGAGGCCGTCGGCCGTCCGGTAGACTAGTGATAGAGTGATTAATCATGACACGAACCATCAACGCGGTTTATGAAGCCGGTGTCTTGCGACCGCTCCAGTCCTTGGATGGCATCGCAGAACACGCCCAGCTCCGACTGACCATCGAGAGCGTAGAGCCGGCAGGCAACGGTCTGGCGGACTGCATCGGCATCTTGCCCGATGAAGACGCCTCGGAGATGCGCCGGATCGTCGAGAGCGAGTTCGAGCAGGTAAACCTGGATGAATGGTAGCCGCATCGCCCTCGACACGAACGAGGCCATCGCCGTCTTGAGCAACGCCGGTGACGCCGGGCGATGGGTCGTTGCTTTTGCGGTCGTTCACCTGCCGGTTCCCGTCGTGGGAGAGCTGCGTTTCGGGGCGCTGAATTCGCGACGGGCGAACGAGAATCGCGAGCGCGTCGAGACATTGGTGAAACGATGCCGGGTGCTTGATGTAAACGTGACGACGGCGGAGGTGTACGCCGACGTTCGTCTACGATTGAGACGGGCGGGCAAGCCCATCCCGGAAAACGACGTGTGGATCGCTGCCCTGTGCATCCAGTACAACCTGCCACTGGCGACATCGGACGAACACTTCGCACATGTCCACGGTCTCGAAGTCATCAGGCGATAAACGGGCGGGTGTTCCGTGGCCCGCAGAGGATTGCCTGAGGTACGGTGGCAACTCGTGCTCGTTTGACCCATCACGCTCGACCCGACCTTCAGCGGATTGGCCTGGGCGCTGATCTTCGGCCTGTTCGTCTCCACGGTTTTCACGCTGGTCGTTATTCCGGTGGTGTATTATATGGTCTACGGCCGACGCAGAGCGTAAGAGGTTACAGCACATCGCGCAAGGATAACGGGGGGGCATCCTGTGCGCCGGCAAGTGACGAAGCCACGGAGCGACGGAGGGTTTGGGCTTCAGGGTTCAGGGATCAGCAATCGGCGACCAACCCGCACGCGCTGGTTCTAGGCGCACAAGAGCATGCACACTCGGCAACGCGCGGCACATCACTTCAAACGCGCGAGGATCAGTAGCTCCTGAACGACCGTCCGAAGGTCGGATCGGACATCGTCAATATCTTGCCGCACGGCGATGTATCGGCGACTGTGGGCAGACTTGTCACCGATGTCCTTGAGCTTAGGAAGTGCCTTTTTCGTGTTGCGGCCCAGGTTCCACGACTTCTCGGCAAGGGTGACGCCGATCAGGTCTCGCAGATACATGAAGTCGTCGTTCTTCTTGATCCGGTCCGCCAGATCGTGAGCTTCAAATGTCTCGATGATCAAGGTCTCCAGCAGACGGCGAATCATCACAGCACATGCGTCATACCAACCGTTTTCGTACGCGCCGTTGATTTGATAGACAATACGCTCGATGTAGCTTCTTCTCGTCCCTCGTACTAGGGCGTGGTAAACCACCATCTCGCTTTTTGGCGGCAAGCCCTCCGATGGAGGCACCCACTCTCTGGGTGCAACATCCTGCAAGGACTTCGCGAGTTGCAGAACGGACCGACCCAGATCACTGCGCATCTTTCTCAACTCGGTAGATGTGCTTTGCCATGCTCTTGAATATCTGATCGATTTGATCAGGCGCGGCATCGGATGATATGTGCACTTGGATATTGATGTGTAGAGCAGGAGAATCAGCTCCTTGGCCCTTCTCTTCGCGCTGTACGGGTACCCTTGGTTTGCTGATTCTGCTGCTCACCTTTGCTTTTGCAGCTCCCTTGTTCGCGGGGCTGGCCTTTGCCGCCTTAGTGCTGGTGCCGTCGCTCGCCTTCTCCTTGGCTGGATCAGCGTCGCACAGAAGAAGATAGAACGCCCTCATTCGCCTTGCAGCAACGGCGCCCACGCCGGTGTGGTTGGCAAACCAGTTATCCACGTTCTTCGCATCCGAATTGGCATCGGGGAAAGCATCGCGTAGATCTTGTGGATAGATGCGCTTCAGCGTCTCTGCGCAGAAATCCGCATACTGCTGGTCATCCCTGAATCTGCGGGCGGCATCGTGAACGACTTTCCCCTTGTCATCGATGATCCCGACCATCCGTAGCGACGGGATTACGTTGGAGCTGGCCGACTGCTCGGTCATGCGCAGCACCAAGCTGATGTAGTTCGTTGTGATGGTCCCTGGGATACTCTTCTTGAACTTGTTCCGCAGATTCCACCAGTGTTTGATGGGCATCACGGGGAACCTCGAGGTGGGGTCTTGCGCCATGCGGGCGGCCTCCGGTATCACGGTCTTCTGGTGCCATCCACGCCGAGGCAGAATGCTCTGCCAAGCCTGACGCAGCATACCATCATCGGGTCAACGTGGCCACTCCGAGCCGACACGTGCTAACACTTTGCCGACCAGGCGGTTGCGCCAACCGCCAGTGGGCCTCCCACTGACGGCAGCGGATCGTCCGCTTCTGGGAATGACTCGTTCGCTCCCGGGAGTGGCTCGTCTGCTTCGCGGAGTGGGCGGGCTTGTCCGTCGCACCAGAATCGAACCACGGATCAGTCGCGGATTGCGAGGGCCAATCCTGTAACTCCCTGTCGTCAAAGGAGTTAACGCCAAGTGGTTGACGGGAGTGGGTTGCGCGGTACACTGTAAACACAACTCCCCCGCTTCCGGCGGGTTGGGCAGTCTATAGGGCTGCCTGTTTTTTGCGCCCGGATGCAAGGTTCAGGCACGTGAGCAAACGCAGCATCATCTATAGTTGACGGGTTCAACTTCTACTACGGCGCCCTCCGTGGGACCGCCCACAAGTGGCTCAGCCTTGAACGGCTGTTTGAGCGACTGCGCCCCGACGACGAGATTCAGGTCGTTCACTACTTCACTGCTTTAGTTACTGGAAGCCATCGGCCGAATCAGGAGTGCTATCTTCGGGCCCTGGCCACGTTGCCGAAGGTCAACGTGATCCTCGGCAAGTTCAAGACGAGCCAGATCAAGTGTCGCGTACGCGCTTGCAGGTACACGGGCTCGCGCATGTTCGACACCACGGAAGAGAAGCGGACGGATGTGAACATCGCGCTCCAGATGCTGGACGATGTCCACCACAACCGTACCGACCGGATCATCCTGGTAAGCGGTGATTCGGACCTCGTTCCTGCCGTCGATCTGGTCAAGAAAGAGTCACCCAAGACGCAGGTGCTGGTCTACGTCCCGTCACGAAACCCCATTCGCGGGGCGGCAGTCGAGTTGAGGTCGGCGGCGGACAAGAACAAGACGTTTCCGCTCCAGCTTGTGCCACTATCGCAATTCCCGTCGCAGGTGCAGGACGGACGCGGCGGTGTCATAGAGAAACCCGCGAGTTGGTAGGCGGGTCACATGGCCCACGCCGGCGCTATGCTTGGCGCCTGGCCCATCACGCTCGATCCGATCTTCAGCGGGCTGGCCTGGGCGCTGATCTTCGGCCTGTTCGTCACTCGTCGTGGGCGCGGTGGACGTGGCCTTCGCCGTCGGCGGCTTGTTCTTTCCGGGCCTTGACTTCCGGGCGCAGGTCGATGCCCAACTCCCGAAGCTGCTCGTCGGACACTTCGCTGGGCGCGTCGGTTAACGGGCAAACTGCCCGGGCCGTCTTGGGGAACGCGATGACGTCGCGCAGGCTCTGGGCCTTGGCCAGCAGCATCACCCAGCGGTCCAGCCCGAAGGCGATCCCGCCGTGCGGCGGGGCACCGTAGGCCAGGGCGTCCATCAGAAACTGAAACTTGATCTTGGCCTCTTCCCGGCTGATACCCAACAACTCGAAGACCTTGACCTGTACGTCCGGCTGATGGATACGGATACTTCCGCCGGCCATCTCGATACCGTTGAGCACCAGATCGTAAGCCTTGGCCCGCACCCGGCCGGGATCGCTGTCCAGAAGGTGGATGTCTTCATCGCGCGGGGCCGTGAACGGATGGTGGGTGCTGAACCAGCGCTGCTCCTCGTCGTCCCACTCGAACATGGGGAAGTCCACCACCCACATCAGGTGCCACTGGTCGTCAGGGATCAGCTCCAGTATCTCGCCCAGCCGCGTCTGCAGGTAGTTAAGGTACTT
>JAUWNF010000375.1 GCA_030612785.1 Phycisphaerales bacterium | reverse complement strand
GGTGAAGCCGGTCGGAGAAAGAAGTCTCATCGACTATGACCTCGGGTACCATGTCCAACGAGCGCCACGCCCACCGGTCAAAATCGTGAGTCGCGCTTCCGGATTCCGGGGCGTAAACGATGAACCGGCCCGGGTCCATGGCGCGAGCCAACGCGGGCAACGCCCGCGCACAGCGCTCGTACAACGCACCGCGCCGATCGACCACGACGCGGAGATGGTTCTGACTACCGGCGGTCACGTCGATAAGCACACGCAAAGCGCCGGGATCGAACTCGCCGTGCGCCTCGCGCGGAGCATCATCCGCGCGGTGCAGGCCGACGGCATCGTTCCAGGCGCGTTGCAGCGGCAGCCAGAAAACGCGGAGCCGCCGCGTGAGGTACCGGGTATAAACCCCGGGGAACGGAGACGGTCGGACCAGCCTCTTGAGCCACAGCATCGTCCCGTAGATGCCGTCTTCGTCGCCTCGGCGCAGCCCCGTGCGGATCACCACTGCGGGGCGCTGGGGCAGCGGAAGCCCGTACGACTCGTCGTCATGCCCCAGCCGAACCACCACCCCGTCAACGGACTCTTCGGAGCGGTCGACGCCGAGGCACGTATAGGCCGGATAGCGCGTCTGGAACTCGATCAGTTCCTCGCGAAAGTCTCGCTCTTCCCAGGGCGGCGACAAGTACTGCCCGAGAGCGGATGGCGCGCAGCCGAGCAGATTCAGCAGCATCACGGCGGCCGCATTGGCTTCGCCGAGCGTGGTGTGCCGCATCTCCAGGGCATCCAGATCGCAGACCACCACCGCCCCGTGGGCCGTACGTTTGAACAGGCCGATGGGCTTGTCCATGGTCTTGTCGTTGTCGGTCACGGCGGTGAGAAAGACTTCGAGCCGGTAGCGCTTACGTACGTCGTGGAAAGCTCGGTTGGTGACAAACTGGCGTTGCCTGAAGCTGGTCGGTGCGTCGCCGACGCCGGCGAACGGGAAGACGTCGTGCAGGGCGAACCCGGTCGTGATGAAGCACCCGCAGGTGATCTTCGCGTGCATGGGATCGTCTTGCTGCTCGACGGTCGTGGTTTCCAGCCGGGTTTTGCAAAGCCGCGCAAAGGCATCGATCGAGATCACGACGATCCGGTTGCGGGCCAGTTCTTCCAACTGCTCGATGGTGCGCACGCCGGACGGCGGTCTGTCGCCGGGAATCAAGATGGCGTCGGTCCGCACCCTCTGCACATGACTCGCCGCGATCGGTCGATGCTTGACGTTGGCCGGGCCAAAACGGCTGCGCAGCACCTCACTTAACGATGGGCAGTATCCGGCGTCGCCGCATATGAGCACCCGGCGCACGGCGCGCGGCGGCCGTTCAGCGTAGACCGGTGGAGGGACGGCCAATACGTGCGAACAGGCGTCCAGCTCCAGGTTCTTCATCAGCCGCACTTCGTAGACCCGCGCCCACCCATGAGCCCTGACCATGCCGACACGGATTTCGACGCGACGGGCTTCAGGCGGCGTCTTGAAGTAGCCTCGCAGCGTCAGGCGCTTCGAGGTGCGCTGTACCGGTGCGAAGCGCAGCGGTTTGCCCGCGGGCCCTTCGTCTCCGTGACACTGCACCGAAAGAACCACGCCCGATTCCTCGTCGGCCACGCCGCAGTCACATTCGATATCCGCCTCGATGCGGTAGTGCTGGTCACGCCGACAGGGGATGGTCTGCGACCAGGCGACGCTCTGGTCGGGGCGCTCCGCTTCGATGAGCATAACCCTGTCGGCCCGCCCGTTTGGCGAGGGCTGGTGTCCCCAGCGTGCGGCGGCATCGTTGGCACACCACCTCCACGAACGCGGCGTTCTCTTGCCCAGGGCAAACCGAGGATTTTTTATGAGATTGAGTTCGTCCAAGTGGTTCACCTCTTCGTGGCCGGTCAGTTTCGAAGTGGGGAGTCTACGCAGGGCAGCGCGACAACGCAACACGTGCTCGGCGTTGCGGAGTGAGTTGACCTGATGTCGTGAAAGCTGAGGGATGAATGGTACGCACTCTGCCGCACCCGCTGGGAGAATCCCCGGCTGGATAGCGCTCGCGAGCCGTAGGGCCATTCTGACCGCTATGTCTTCTTGCTCTTTTGCTCAGCAGTCGCCGGCGTCTGGGGTGGCAAAGTGAGGACCTGCCCGACCCGCAGCCGTTTGGCATTGCCGCCGACGAGTTCCTTGTTCAACTCGAATAATTCCTGCCAGCGGGCCGCGTTACCCAACTTCCGGGCAGCGATGCTGTAGAACGTGTCGCCGGGACGAACCACGTAGGTCCGTTGATCCGGCACCGCGGCGCGCTCGGATGGATGTGCCGCGCGGACCCCGGTCTTTTTCAACTCGTCAGAGAGCGGCGGAACTCGCAGTACCATGCCTTCGCGCAGCTTTCGAGGATCGGGGTGCTCCGGGTTGGCGTCCATTAGGAACTTGGTGTAGCGCTGACTGCCGTAGTAGCGCTCAGCCAAAACCGCAAACGAATCGCCACGCCCGACCGTGTGGGTCTGGTAGCCCTTGGCGGTCTTCGTCATCACCTTCCCTGTTGGTAGGCGCTTCGCTTGCCCGAGGGTGTTCGCGGTACCGGGTGACCTGGGTTCAGGCTTCTTATCGCCATCGACCCGCGTATGTGTCCCGGGCAGTTTGCTTGTCCCGTGGGCTGATGGTGTTCCCGAGGCCGGCGGGCCGGTTGACGGTTCCACCGAAGCGCGCCTCGTCTTGTCGACATTAAACAATTCGTCGAAGGCGTCTTTAGCCGGCTTATCAACGCCAGACTTCTTGAGGGCGGGCGTTTCGCGCGTTTTCGCGGCGGGGGCCTTCTTGGTCGCCGGCGTCGCGTCACCGGTGGATTTGGGGTTGGCGTCCGTCGGCGGTGGGACCAGTCCAGTGCGCCGGGGTGTGGGGGCGGCGGCTTTAGGCTGCGGGGCCGTCTGCGGAGGACGGGTACTCGACTGACGGTGTGTGGGGCGCTTGGCCGTCGACCGATGAGAGGTTGACGCTCGGCCTGCAGGCCGCTTCCGGTCTGGCTTGCGCGCGTCGGCCAGCATGGTGGATTTCTTCGGGGTAGCTCGCTCGACCTGGCCCTTTAGGCTGCTACTCGAGTCGTCAAGGGTCAGAGGCTCTTCGGTCTTTTCCTTGGTTACGTAGTACCAGCCGGCAGCTACGACAACCACGAACGAGAGTAGTACACCCAGCTTCACGTCCTTGCGCATGATCTAATCCTTTACCTCAACAGTAGCCCCTGCAAACGCCCCCGGCTCGGGCCTCGCCTGAGAAGTGAAATATTACGCCACGGTTCCCGCGCCGAAAACAACCGCGTGTCTTAGCGTTTTGTGGGGGATGTTACCTCCCCTATATTGATACTAAATCGCATCTCAACGACGGTCAAGTGAATCCAGGGCCAATCTGTTAATCTGTAGCGTCGCCTCTTGGAGGTGGGGGGGGGGGTATATGTTTCGCGTGGGTGGCATGGGTAAGCGGACCCGCGACCAGCGCCGCACTTTTCGGACCCGGGCAAGCGGTGGCAGCGGGTAGTGGTGCGAGCCCCACTCGCCGTCGAGGGCATGAAGCAGCCCCGCCCGCCGGGTTAGCGCCGGGCGGGGCGATGATTCGTACACGGAAGGCAAGTCCCGCCGAGACCAGCTACGGCCTCGCTGGCTGTACGCCGACTACTCCTGGCATGGGAGTCGCGGAGTTCCGCAATCGGGATTGCCAGCTACATTGGCCCCCGTGAAACACTCCTGGAGAGCAGCCCAATCCGCTAGATCGAAATCGCCGTCGCGGTCAAAGTCGCCGGGCACGACTGGTGGACAACCCACTGCATCAACGCTCACACCAGGGATCGTATACTCGCATTCGTCGAGGACATCGTCCACGCCGTCGTTGTCATCATCTGCATCACATGCGTCGCCCTCGCTATCTCCGTCGAAATTACATTGAGCAGGATTCGCGTCGTCGGGACAGTTGTCGCAGCCGTCGATTAGGCCATCCTCATCCGTATCTGCTTCGCACTCATCGGGAATGCTGTTGGTGTTGCAATCATTGCCCGCGAGTTCGCACTCGTCCGGCACACCGTTCGTCTGGCAATCCTGGCTCGTGCCGCCCGCGATGTCGCAGATGTCCAACGCGGCGTTGCTGTTGCAGTCGGACAAACCGTGGAATGCATATGCGGAGCCTTTACCGTCGTCGTAGTGTGCCCCGATCACCGCAGTGTCTCCGTCGATGGCCACACCTGCACCGAAGTGATCACTCCCCGCACCATCGGACGCGATGAGCTTCGCGTTTTCGGTCATATTGGCCCAGCCGCCCGTCGGTTTCATGAATGCGTA
>JAUWNF010000223.1 GCA_030612785.1 Phycisphaerales bacterium | reverse complement strand
AATCGCGGTCGCCATAGCGTCGGTGGGCCAGTGGTGTGTGGGCCCAGGGACCCAGGAGGAGCTTCTGGTAAGAATGCCCGTGGGACGCCATCCGCAGGTAGTTGAGCTTGGTGCCGATGCCTTCGCTGTCGAGCCAACCTGACTGGTGCAAGACGGGGATGTTGACGTTTTTGAGTCGATCCAGGTAGCTGCCGCGCTGCCAGTAGCTATCATTCGCCGGATGCGCGAGCCATTCGCGCCAGTAGGGGTTTTCCCGGCCTAGGACGCTCTTGTCCAGGTCAATCACCGGGAGTGCGCGGACGAGTTTGTGGTAGTCTTTGTCCTTGATACGGCTGTAGGCAGCCCCGGAGAGGTCACCGCTCGCCTCGGACTCCAGGTAGTCCACCCACCAGATGGAATTGAGCAGACGGAACACCCCGTGGTCGTAGGGAACGCAGTAGAAGGGATCGGGGGCCGATACGTTGGGGATGATGGTGACCAGATGCGGCGGACGCCGACTGGCTGCCAACCACTGCGCCCACGCCAGGTAGGCGGCACCGATCATCCCTACTTTGCCCGTGCACCAGGGCTGCGTCGCCAGCCACTCAATGGTGTCGTAGCCGTCTTCGGGTTCGTTGACCAGGGGCTCCCACGTGCCTGGCGAGCTGAATCGTCCACGACAGTCCTGCACGGCGAAGACATACCCGCGACGGGCGTAGAAACGGGCCTCGAGCTCGGACATTTCCTTCTTGTATGGCGTCCGGACCAGGATGACTGGGAAACGCCCCGCGCCTTGGGGACGGTAGATATCCGTCGCAAGTTTGATCCCGTCTCGCACGGGCACGCCGACGTTGCACTCGACCGCTACCTCGTACTCGGGTGCGGAGAGCAACGGATCGGTGTCCGGGGTGTGACGGAGAATCTCGTATCCTTCGCGGACATAGGCGGCGTGTTGGGCAGGAACGTCGGCCAGATAAAGCTTGCCCGCTTCGTCTGTCCAGAGGATCAGATCCACCGAGGACAGACCATAGCGGTATCGCGTGAAGCTGAGGTCTCGCCCCCCGACGCTCCGCTCCACCGTGTCTAACCGTTCGAGCGAGGCGTCGATCACCCGCTTGGGCAGAATGAACAGCGGAAAGCTCTGCTTGCCCCCCTTGGTCCGGTCGTAGAGCCGAACCACCTGGCTCATCAGCGCGGGGGCGAAGTTTTCCCAAAGGACCACACCGGGCTTAAGGGCTAAGGTCTCGGTCTCCTCCGAGCACGCGATGCGGCAGGAGTCGCCCTTGCGGGTGACCGTGACCGGGCCCAGCGGCGACTCGATGGAGATCTCGCGCCACCGCCCGTCCGGCGCCGGCGGGATTCTCAGCTTCGAGGAAACGCTCTGGCCGGCGAGGGTCAACGTGCGCTCGTTTTCAAACGTACCGTCGGTATGCCATTGGAAGTTGATGGTGACGATGCGTTCCTCGTTCTTGTAGACCAGGAACACCCCCTCGTCACTGAACCCCGCGAGCGGGGCGGGGAGTGGTGGCGCCGGCTCCGAGGCGGCTGGAGCAGACGGTGCTTCCTGGGCCAAGCCCGCAGGGTTCACCCGACCGATCAAGAGCAGTACCGCCGCGATGGCGAGGTATTCAATCCGGCGTCGGGTGTGCATTTCCACCGCCTCACGGCTCCTTGAGTGCCTGAAACCAGCCCCACTCTCTTCTCTAGGGTTGTATCGGCTCACCCGACCGCGATCAATGGGGAGCGGGCGGAGAGTCTGCAAGAAGTTGTCGCCGCACCCCACGAACTGCTACCCCCGCCGTGTGTCAAGCATGTCGAGCAGGATTGCCGCGGTGGCGGCCGGCGCCCCCGTCCTGACGATCGGAGCGAGCAGGTCGGCCAATTCCCGTGACATGGCCGAACGCCGTGCGGGCGATTCCAGCAAGCCCAAAGCGCACCGGGCGATGCGCTCCGTGCTGGTGTAATAGGGCATGAATTCGGGCACTACCTCCCGGCCGGCCAAGATGTTGACCAACGAGAGGTGGGGAGTCCTGATCAGCCAGCGGGCCACGAGGTGGTACATTAGCCGAGAACTGTTGTACATCACCACCATCGGCTTGTGGTAGTACGCCACCTCCAGCGTGCTGGTGCCGGAGACGACCAAGACCAGATCGGCCGACTCGATCAAGTCCCCATTCTTTCCGTAGTACCCGACACCGTTGAGCCCCGATGCGGCGAGCAACGGCTCGATGACCCGCCGGACGCCGTCATTGGCGACGGAAACAGGGAAAAACGCTTTCGGATAGCGCATCGTGATGCTCCGCGCCACGGCGAGTTGGCCCGGGAACACGGCGTTGACCACATGGGTACGCGAGCCGGGAATCAGGGCGACAATCGGCTTGCCGGCTTGCCGGATGGTCTCCCGCAGGTCCGGATCAGGGCGGCGTGAGACCAGCGTGTCGAAGAGCGGGTGCCCTACATAGGTGGCGTCGATGCGATGGTCCCGGAAGAACCGCTCCTCGAACGGCAGGATAACCGCCATCTTGTCAACCCGCCGGCGGACCCGGCGAACACGATAGCGTCCCCAAGCCCATACCTGCGGCGCGATATAGTAGAGCACCGGGACGCGCCGGGCCTTGGCCACCTTGGCCAGCGGCAGGTTCAGCATCGGCGAATCGATGAATACCGCGGCGGCGAATGCGTATTTCCTGAAGTGGCGCCGAGTCGTGCCCAGGATCTTGAAGCCTTCGCCCACGTTCCCCAAGGTAGAAAGGAGCATCGCCGACCGCGGGGTCATGTCGTGCAGGGCCCAGCAACCCGCGTCCTTCATGGCCGGACCGGCGATTCCGACGAAGCGGACGCCGGGCTCGATTGCCCGGGCGGCGCGGATGAGCGAGGCCCCGTGCAGGTCCGCACTGGGTTCGGCGGCACTGATGAAGATGAGCGGCATATTGGCGTCGGATATTGGCTTGGAAGTCACGCCAGGACCAGCCTCTGGGCGTTCTGCGGAGCGTCCGGGTTCCGCCTCCGGCGTCACCCCGAGCGACTTTACCCCCGCCTTCCCACCGAGGCAACCTCCCGGCGAAATGAGGCGGAATCCCCTGATGGGCGGATTTACCACGGTTTCCGGGTTGAACTGGCAGCCAACCGCGTTTATGCTGGTACGTTCGTGTACGCGCGAAAAACTTGGTTGAGGGATTAAGGCCTGTTACAGGAGGTGTTAATTGGCTTCGGAGTTGGTTCGTACCTTAATTGATTCTGGAATTCACTTCGGACATCGCGTGAGCCGTTGGAACCCGAAGATGTCCCCCTACATCTTCGGCAAGCGAAACCTGATCCACATCATCGACATTCGTGAGACGGTCAAGGGTTTGCTGCGGGCCAAAAGATATATCGCGCAAGTGGTGTCCCGGGGTGAGGACGTTTTGTTTGTCGGGACCAAGCGGCAGGCCCGGCATACGATCGAGCACCACGCCAAACGCGTGGGCATGCCGTATGTGACCGAACGTTGGCTCGGAGGAATGTTGACCAACTTTCGCACGATTCGGTTGCGTCTCGGCCGGCTCGAGGAGTTGGAGCAGGCGCGTACCGACGGGAGTGGTCAGCAGTACGGCAAGAAGGCCATCGCCGCGCGCGAACGCGAACTGCGCAAGATCCACCGGAACCTGGCCGGCGTGCGCGAGATGGACAAGCTTCCGGGGGCGCTGATTGTGGTCGATGTACAGCGCGAGCGCATCGCCGTGCGCGAAGCCAAGAAGCTGGGCATCCCCACCATCTGCCTGATCGACACGGATTCGGATCCGGACTTCGCCGACATTCCCATCCCCGGGAATGACGACGCCATCCGGTCCATTGAGGCGGTTGTCCAGCATCTTGCTGATGCGGTGGAGGCCGGCAAACGGGCCAATCCGGCAGACGATACCGACACCGGCCCATCGCAGCGCAGGTCCTCTCGACCGACGATGGCGCGCGCGGACGATGAACCGCCGTCCGCGAGCCCCGATCTGGAAGCTCCCCGGGTTGAGAAGCCGTCGGAGGATGCGGAGGTGACCGCGAACATGGGCGACACACCGCCCGAGGGTTCCGCTTCCGAGACCACTGTAGAATCCTGAGTGCGGTTCGTGTTGGAGAGTGTAGGAACATGGGACAGATTACTGCAGCGGCGGTAAAGGCGCTTCGCGACCGGACCGGCTTACCGATGATGGAGTGCAAGAAGGCCCTGACCGAAGTCGGCGGGGACGAAGCGGCGGCGATTGAACTGTTAAACCGCAAGTACAAGGGCAAGATGGAAGAGCGCGCCGACCGCGAGACTGGAGAGGGCCGTATCGGCGTCCACATCTCCGACGACCGGAAAACCGGAGGGATCGTCGAACTGCGCTGTGAAACGGCACCGGTGGCCAAGACCGACATCTATGCCGACTTGGTGACGATGATCGCCAAGGTGGTGACGTCGCAGAATGAAAAGGAACCGGCGCCCGATACGGTTTTGGCGACCCGGACTGACACGGGCACAACGGCCAACGACGCGCTGATCGACGCCTACAGCAAGCTTCAGGAAACCATGAACCTGATCCGCTGCCGCAAGATTACCGGTGAGTACCTCGCACATTACGTGCACCACGACGGCAAGAGCGGGGTCCTGCTGGCTTTGGACGCCGTGCCGTCCTCCGAAGCGGTGGGCATCGACCTGGCCCAGCACGCGATGTTTACCAAACCGCTGGCGATCACCCGCGAGGGGCTGCCCACCGAGGCGCTCGAGAAGGTTCGCGACACTGCTCGGACCGTCGCCCAGGACGAGGGCAAGCCCGAGCAGATCATCGAGAAAATCGTCCAGGGCAAGGTCAACGCCTTCTGCGCGGCCAACGCGCTCATGGAGCAAGAGCACGTCAAACCGGACTACGACAAGAAGCGCGTCCGGGACGCGCTGAAGGCCGCCGGAGTGTCGGCTGTCACCGACCTGGAAGTTGTAACCATTGGTGGATAGACACAGGAGGCTCTCAGCGATCAGCCGGAGGTACGTCCGAAGCTGAAAGCTGATTGCTGATTGCTCATGGCTGGCGCGAAGTATAAGCGAGTGGTGCTGAAGGTCAGCGGAGAAGGGCTCTGCGGGCCGGATAGGGTCGGCATCGACGACGATGAACTCTACCGCATCGCCCACGAGATCAAGACCGTGGTCGATCTCGGGGTGCAATTGGCGGTCGTCGTCGGCGCGGGCAACATCGTCCGTGGAGCGGTCGTCGCCCGGGATTCCCACATCGAAGAAGTCACCGGGCACTACATGGGTATGCTGGCTACGGTGATCAACGCGCTGGCGGTTCAAGATACGCTGGAGGCACTGGGCGTGCACACGCGGGTGCAGAGTGCCATCGGTATGGACCGGGTGTGCGAAAAGTTCATTCGCCGGCGGGCCATCCGCCACCTGGAAAAGGGGCGCGTGGTGATCTTCGCCGCCGGCACGGGCAATCCGTTCGTCACCACTGACACGTGCGCGGCACTACGCGCTTCGGAGATCAAAGCCGACGCGGTGCTCAAGGCCACCAAGGTGGATGGGGTGTACGATGCCGACCCCCAAACCGCCCCCAACGCCACCCGCTACCAACGTCTGTCGTTCGACGAGGCGCTCCACAAACGTCTCGGGGTGATGGACGTCAGCGCCTTCGACCTGTGCCAGCGAAACCGCATTCCCGTCATCGTCTTCAACCTCAAACAGCCGGGGAACATGGCCCGGGCTGTTCAAGGCCAACCGGTCGGCACGCTGGTCGATTAGGAACCTATCCCCAGACCACGGTGGGGCCAGCTTCCTGAGCGAGCCCTCGCCCATAACCACGACCTGCTCGGTTTCGCCGGGTGGATCAACGTCGGTGGTAGCCTGGATCGTACGGCGACCTTCACGACGGGTAATGGTCAGGGCAATCGCATCTAGCCCGAAGTTCCGGCGGTAGGCGACGCGCAAGTCTTTTCGGCGACCGAGGTTGGGGGTCGGAGGCGCTTCCGGAGACTGGCTACAGGCCTAGAAGTTGGAAGACGCGGGCCTGTAGTTGCGTAGGCTGGGTCTCTTGCATAAAGGTGCTGCCCGATGGATCGGATGGGATCCGGCAGCGGTTGCGGCAGAGGGTGCCGAGTTCCTCCAGAAGGGTAC
>JAUWNF010000526.1 GCA_030612785.1 Phycisphaerales bacterium | reverse complement strand
CCACGGGGGCGGTACCGCGTGCCGACACCTTCAGCTACACCCGGGCGGGACACGTCTGGGTGGAGACGCAATGGCTCGCTGACGTACTGATGTACCTGGCGTTTGGTAGCGGCGGTTACTCCCTGATGGCCTTGGCCACCGCGATTCTTCTGGCGGGTCTACTTCGCTGGGTTTATCGGACACAAGTCTCCAACGGAAGTTGGCCGGTGATCGCCCTGCTAGTCACCTTGCTGGGGGCCTCCGCGGCGTACGGCCATTTCCTGGAACGACAGATGGTGGCGAGTTATGTTTGGATACAACTATGCTTTTGGTGGGCTAGGCAGTATGCTCGTGGGGCGGTGGGCGGGCGTCGCCTGTGGCTGCTGGTGCCGATCGCGACGGTCTGGTGCAATGTTCATCCGGGGGTCCTCGGGGGAATCGCGACAGTTGGGCTGTGCGGGATCGGCACGCTTGCCAAAGGGCTGCTAGTGCGGTTTCCGGTGACTCCGCCTGGTAGCGGCCTGCCTCTCGCAGGCCGAGCGGCCGGCGGGGACGCCGGCCCCACCTTGCGAGCGGGTCAGTTGCGACGTGGAGCAACCTTACTGGCGGTTGGTGCCGCCATGGGGATTGCCACCGTGGTGAACCCGTACGGTCTGGAGTGGCACCGGTGGGTCCTTCGGCCGATGGGGATGGGGCTCGCCGAATACGTGCACGAGTGGACGCCGCCGGATTGGACCAGTTCGTATACCATCATCACCGGCGTGTTGGCCGCCGCCGTGATTGTCGGCACAGCGGTCCGCCGAAAGGCGACTACCCCGGCCGAGGGACTAATCATGCTCTTCTGGCTGATCCAGGCGACTCAAAGCCGTCGCCATTTGCCTTTGGCCGCGATAATTCTCGCGCTGCAACTGGGACGCGTGCTCGCGGCGGTACAGGTGGTGTCACCTGTGCTGCGCCGAATCGGAACGCGCGTCCCGGTCTTCTCCGCCGGGATTCGCCATGCCGAAGTGCGTTCCGGGGGAGGGTTGCTCAGTGTCGCCACAGTGGCACTGTTGACGGCACTGCTCGCTACGGGAATAACCGTTCCCGCGCTGGGTCGGAACGACGTCGGCCCGCCCGCTACGGAGTACTCCGCCGGGGTCGTCGAGTATCTGCGCGCGCATCCGCCGGCCGGCCGGCTCTTCAACACCATCAAGTATGGAGGTACGCTGATTCACGAGCTTCCCGGCGTGCCGGTGTTCATCGACGACCGGTTTGGTCTGTATGGCCGGCGGTTTATCGACGAGTATCTGGCTGCCGGACGTAAACCGGTGGACCGCGCCGCCGAACTGTTCGATCGGTGGCAAATCGATACGGTTCTGGTTGACGGGACCGCACCACTCCTTTGGGACTGGCTGGCAGACCACCCGGCATGGACCGAGTCCTATCGGGACGGGATCGCCGCCATTTATACACGATCGCCACGTTCGCGGGGGGAACACCCATGACCCGCATTAACCCGACAGACACCACAACGGCGGGGGAAGGCTCCCCGGTTACGGAGACTGGCTCCGCGCCGCAGGCCGACGTGTTCGAGCTCTCCATCGTGGTTCCCACTTACAACGAGGCGAAAAACGTCCCCGAACTGCTGCGCCGGATTGCGCGGGTAGTTACCCAAAAAGACATTCGTTGTGAGGTGATTATCGTCGACGATAATTCCCCGGACGGTACCGCGCAAGCGGCCCGAGAGGTTGACGTGCCATTGGTAGTACGGGTCGTCGAGCGGAGCGGCCCGCGCGGTCTGAGCCCGGCGGTGGTTGACGGCATCAACCTTGCCCGGGGCACCTACGTTCTGGTGATGGACGCGGACTTGCAGCATCCGCCTGAATCCATCCCGGAGTTGTTGGCGGCGGTTCGCGGGGGGGCTGGTTTTGTAATTGGGTCGCGGTACGTTGTGGGAGGAGAGGCCAATGAGTTCGGGTTCTACCGGATTCTGAACAGCAAGATCGCCACCTTGCTGACCGTCCCGCTGGTCGGACGGCACGTGCGCGATCCCATGGCCGGGTTCTTTTGCCTGCGCCGAGACCTCGCCGACGCGGAACAGCTTAATCCGATCGGGTACAAAATCGGGCTGGAGCTGCTGGTCAAGTGTCGGCCTGGCAAGATCGTCGAAGTCCCCATCCGCTTCAGCCCGCGTCACGCGGGCGACAGCAAGCTGACCCTGTCTGAACAGATCAAGTATCTGCGGCACCTCCGTCGGCTGTATGACTGGCGCTGGCCGACGCTGAGTCAGGCCGTGCTGTTCTGCGCGGTGGGCACTTGCGGCATGGTGGTGGACCTGACGCTGATGACGCTGCTGATGTTTTTCGGCGTGGCGTTTCCGCTGGCCCGGGTCGCGAGCATCGCCACCGCTATGGTGTTCAACTTCGTCCTCAACCGCCGGATCACCTTCCCCGGCGCCGCGCTGCGCACCTGGAAGCCGCAACTGGCCAAGTTCGTCGCGGCCTGCTCCGTCGGTGTGGTCATCAACTGGTCGGTATCCAACGCTCTATACGCCTTGATTCCCTCACTGCGTTGGGCGTACCAACTCTTTTGCATCGTGGGGATCGTTACCGGAACGGCGAGCAACTATCTGCTGAGCAAGTACGTCGTCTTCGGCGCGGGCGTCGCGGAGGATGAACCTGGAAGGGTGGATTCGGCGCGTCGTGGCAAGAGATCCCCTTAACCTCCATTTCTCACCGCAGAACACGCAGAGACCGCCAAGGAAGAAAACCGTCCCTTATTGAGACTGTAGCATCATTACAGAGCCCCGTGCCGGGGGTGGCACGGTCAAGGATCGGTCCGACCGAAGGAAGGATCGAGCCTTGACCGTGGCGAAACGCTTGGGCTGTTCGCCACGGACAAGCTCCACCGCCTTCGGCGGTTCCGCTTGACCGTGCCACCCATCAGGAAACAGGCTTTCTCGGTCCTCTGCCCTGCCAGAACTGGATGATTGCTCTGTAATGATGCTACAGTCTCCCCTTATTCATTCTCTCTCTGCGGCCTCTGCGCCTCTGCGTGAGGTTCTTCTTTGGTTGCGGCCCGAGGCTGCGCTGCGCTCTCGGCGCTCTCTTGCGGTGAGAAATCCGGTCAGAACCTACCCCAGCCAAATGTCGTGCGTCCCAGACGCACCCTACTCGTCGGCCGTCACCTTCTCGTATTCCTCGTGGAGGTCCGGATCGCGCTGCTGCAAGTCGCTTTCGTCGCGGAAAACCTTGGTAACTTCGCT
>JAUWNF010000681.1 GCA_030612785.1 Phycisphaerales bacterium | reverse complement strand
GCTGACCAGGATGGAAACGATCGGGGCCAGGTCGGCCTGGGTCTGTTCGAGCAGTTCCTCGTACCCGCCGGCGGCGATCCGATTCATCAGCGAATCGAGCAGGGGCTGGATGTCGGGGCTGGGCGGTGCGGTCTTCAGTCTGGCGATCAGCGTGCAGCAGCGGGCCCTGGCGATGGCCTCACCCAGGCCTTCCTCACGTTCGGCCGCGTAGACTTTCGGCGTTGCGATTGAATCGGCCACGAATCTCTCCCCCCTTGGGCCGCGGATAAGTTGTGGACGTGAGAATCACCCGGCCCGAGTCGCCTCCACCTTGCTTATACACCAGGAATTCGGGGCTCACGGTTTTTGATGAGAAAATGTGAGTCTATAGCAACAGCACCGGGCATAGGTTCCATAAAGCTTTGCGTGGCAAGGGATTATGAAAATGTTGCCCGATCTCATCCGCGGCGCACAGCCGTCGCTGCGGCGGAATCGGTGTTCGCTCCGTCTGTTGCTTGGTTTCCCAAGGTCCGCGTCCCTCCCGGGGCAGCCTTTTGCCCGGTAATCTTGCTACAGTCTCGAAAATGTTGACTATTCGTCACCCCGGCCCAGAAAGACGTTGATGTCAGACTGCAAGCGGCTCTGGGGCCCCATCTCCTCGACGATCCAGCCGTTCTCGTTGGGTTCTGGCCTCTTCGCGCCGGAGAAGACGTCCCTGACCCGCTGGGCCAGGGCGGCGAGACGCGAAGCCAGGGTCCTGCCGGCCGCGGCGTGGTCCTCCTTGGGCATGTAGGTGTACCGCGTCCGCTTCTGGAGCCCGTCGCCATCGGTGGCGACGATCTCGTAGCTGAAGTAGCCGCGCGGCTGGCCGTCCTCCTCGTAGACGGACAGATACATCTCGTGGTAGGCGACCGGCTGCCCATCGACCGCGAGCACAGCCCTCCCGTCATCGGTATTGAACGTCACATCGACTCTCGACATAGCCCTACCTCTCTCTATGCAGCCCCTCCGGAATGAAACGCCGCCCAGGCGTCCGCCGTGAGCAGCCTGCGCTCCGACAGGTTCGGGGCCTTGCCCCTGGCTTGGGCGAAGGCTTCGACCGCCTCCTCATACAAGTCAGCCAGCGCCTTCAGCCGGTCGCCGGGCACCTCGGGCACCTTGGCGGAGAGCATGTCTCGGGTGGGTGAGTCGCCAGGGTCCAGTGAACACAGCAGGACCCACTTGACCTGCTCCAACTCGCGGCGCTGGGCGGCGCTGAGATTACGCAGACTCTTCGCTCCCTGGTCCCGCAGGAACGCCAGATCGGCGATCTTGTCGATGGCCGACATAAACTCTCGGGCCGTGGTGGCGAATACGCGGCTCAACGTGGGCGACGTGCGTTCGTCCCGCGGGCCGGTGTCCGGGACGTTCGGTGGCCGACCGGGGCCGTTGTCACCCTCGTCACCGGGTTGATCGCCGGATGGGTTGTCTCCGCCGCCGCCCTGGTCGGTCCTGGCCCGCTGAAGCCGCATCTGGTGCTCGAACTGGCGATCGACGACGCTGTTGGGCCGGTGATACGGACCGGCCCGTTCCATGACCGGCGGCTCGTCGTCGCGCACGTTCTGCTCGTCGCGCAGATTCTGGAGCTCGACCAGGAAGTCGTAGCCGAACGCGGCGTGGATGCTCTCGACGCTGATGACGCCGCGGTCGAGCAACTGGATGAGCAACTGCTTCTCCGCCGCCTCGTCCCGCAACGACATCCTGCCGAAACCGATGATCGGCAGCCGCTTGAACCCCATGGCGTCGGCGACCATCTGAAGCTCACCTTCGAGCCACTGGATGCACTTGTGCCGGATGTACTCCAGGCGCTCGGTGAGCGTTTTGAGCTGCACGAACGCCGTCTCGCGGTTGCGGGTACTTAAATCGCTGCCGCCGACCAGGGCGTCGGGAATGCCCAGGCCCTTGACGATGTCCACGTTGACGCTGGCGTACTT
>JAUWNF010000528.1 GCA_030612785.1 Phycisphaerales bacterium | reverse complement strand
CGGTCAGGGTGCTTCTTCTTCAAATAGGAGGTACGGATGTTAGTCACACGTAGAGATTTCTTGAAAACCTCCGCGGCTGCCGCGGGGGTGGCCATCGCCGGGATGGGCTTTGCCCTCGGCCCGGTCGAGGCCCATGCGGTGGAACTCCGCAAGAATCTCCAGGAGGCTAGCGAAACCTACTCCATATGCCCGTTCTGCGGGTGCGGGTGCGGTTTCGTGGTGCATGCTTCTGGGGGAAAGGTCATCAACATAGAGGGCGACTCGGATCACCCGATCAATGACGGGACGGCGTGCTCCAAGGGCTCATCGCTCTTCCAGATGGCCATGGGCAACAACGCGAATCGTCTGGACAAGGTGCTCTATCGAGCCCCCAACGCCACCGATTGGCAGGAGATGAGCCTCGCGGAGGCCATCCCCATGATTGCCGCGCGAATCAAGGCTACGCGCGACGCCACGTTCGAGACCACCAACGCCAACGGCAAGACGGTGAATCGAACCTTGCGTATCGGCTCGCTGGGTAGCGCCGCGCTGGACAACGAAGAGTGCTGGTTATACCAGAAGTTCCTGAGGGCTCTCGGCCTGGTGTACATTGAACACCAGGCGCGGAACTGACACTCTGCCACCGTCGCGAGTTTGGCGACCGGATTCGGCAGAGGGGCCATGACCAACCACTGGATTGACATCAAGAACAGTGACGTCATCCTCATCATGGGGTCCAACGCGGCGGAGAACCACCCGATTTCCTTCCGGTGGGTCACCGAGGCCCGGGTCAACAACAACGCCACGCTGATCAGTGTCGATCCGCGCTTTACGCGCACCTCCAGCAAGGCCGACATCTATGCCCCCCTCCGCAGCGGCACGGATATCGCCTTCCTCGGCGGAATGCTCAACTACCTCCTGCAGAACGATCTCATCCATACGGAGTACGTCACCGAGTATACCAATGCTGCGTACCTCGTTGATGAGGGGTATGATTTCGACGCCTCCACGGGGCTGTTCACCACCTACGACGCGGGGACGCGGAAGTACGACACGTCCACGTGGAACTTCCAGACCGACGCCGCGGGCGTTATCCTCCGGGACAAGACCCTCCAGCACGAGCGCTGTGTTTATCAACTCCTCAAGCAGCACTACTCGCGGTACGACCTCGCCACGGTCTCCGGAGTTACGGGCACGCCGGAGGCGAAGCTGCAGGAGGTATACGAGGCCTACGTGAACGGTTCCTACCAGCCCGGCAAGGCCGGCACGATCATGTACGCCATGGGCTGGACCCAGCACACCGTGGGGGCCCAGAACATCCGGGCCATGTCCATGATCCAGCTTTTGCTGGGCAACATCGGCATCGCCGGCGGCGGCGTTAACGCCCTCCGCGGCGAATCCAACGTGCAGGGTTCCACCGATCACTGCCTGTTGTTCCACATCTGGCCCGGTTACCTCAAGACGCCGCAGGAGTCGCGGACGACGCTGGCTGAGTATAATGAGAAGTGGACTCCGTCAGCCCGACCGACCCCTGCGGGCGAGCCACTCAGTGCCAACTGGTGGGGCAACTATCCGAAGTACAGCGTCAGTTTCCTCAAAAGCATGTTCGGCACCGCAGCCACGGTGGACAACGACTTCGCCTACGACTGGATGCCCAAGCGCGACGACGGCGCCAACTACGCCTGGCAGCCCATGTTCGATGCGATGTACCGGGGCGAGATCGAGGGTTTCTTCGCCTGGGGCCAGAATCCCGCCGGCAGCAGCGCCAACACCAACAAAGTGCGGCAGGCGCTGGCCAAGCTCGACTGGCTGGTCACGGTCAACATCTACTCGACGGAAACGTCCGAGTTCTGGCGCGGTCCGGGCATGGATCCGGAGTCTATCGGCACCGAGGTGTTCCAGTTGCCGTGCCGGGCGTCGGTGGAGAAGGAAGGCAGTGTTACCAACTCCGGGCGTTGGGCGCAATGGCGCTACGCGGCCGAGGTCAGCCTTCCGGAGGACGTCAAAGCCGACGCCGAGATCATGGACGAGCTGTTCAAGGCCGTCCGCGCCCTCTACGCCGGTGGCGACGGCGCCTTCCCCGAGCCCATCAACGACCTGAAGTGGGACTACTTCGACGGTGCAGAGGTGCCGGCCCGCTTGATCGCCAAGGAGATCAACGGTTACTTCCTCGCCCCCGCGACCTACAAGGACGTGGATTACGCGGCGGGGGATCTGGTCCCCAGCTTCGCGGCGCTGATGGATGACGGGACGACCTCGTCCGGCAATTGGCTCTACTGCAACTCCTACGTTGCGGCCGACTTCGAGACCGGCAACAAGATGGCCCGCCGAACCCGCGAGACCTCGGGCATCGGCTTGAATCCCGAGTGGGCCTGGTGCTGGCCGGTCAACCGGCGGATCGTCTACAACCGTGCCAGCGTGGACCTGACCGGTCAGCCGTATGACAGCGAGCATCCGGTGATCAGTTGGAACGGCGAGGGTTGGGACGGTGACGTGCCCGACGGCGGCTGGCCGCCGATGGACCAGGGCGAGGCCTCCAGGCTGCCGTTCATCATGCAGCCAGACGGTGTGGGCAAGGTCTTCGCCAACGTTACCGGGGCGTCTACCGGCGACGGTCCGGTTCCGGAGCACTACGAACCCGCCGAGTCGCCGCTGGCCAACCACCCGTTCGGAGCGGGCCACGCGCGGATGAACCCAGTGGTGTTCATTCCTCCAGAGGACGAGATGAACCCTCTAGCCGATGCCGGCAGTTCCGAGTACCCCATCGTCTGTTCCAGCTACCGCGTGGTAGAGCACTGGCAGACCGGAGTGATGACCCGTTGGGTGCCGTGGCTCAACGAGTTGCAGCCGGAGATGTTTGTGGAGATGTCCGAGGAACTGGCGGCCGAGAAGAGCATCGCCAATGGCGAGCGGGTTACGGTCAAGAGTATCCGCGGTGAAGTGCAGGCCGTGGCGATTGTCACCAAGCGCTTCAAGCCGTTCACCATTCAAGGCAATACGGTTCACCAGGTAGGTATCCCCTGGTGCTACGGTTGGGCGGCTCCCGTCAGGGACAACACGCGGGTGTCCAACGCGAACCTGCTGACCCCCAACGTGGGCGACCCGAATACGCGGATTCCCGAAAGCAAGGCCTTTATGGTCGATGTGATAAAGGAGGCCTAAGCCATGGCAGACAACGGTAAATCATTCCTGATCGACACAACCAAGTGCTTTGCCTGCCGCTCCTGCCAGGTGGCCTGCAAGC
>JAUWNF010000530.1 GCA_030612785.1 Phycisphaerales bacterium | reverse complement strand
GCTGGAGCGTCTGATTGCAAATCTAGGAGCGGAGGAGGCGGGTAGCGGGTGGAAAGTCGGGAATGGGGAGCGGGCGGTGACCATTTCCCAAGTGGGGAAAATACGCTTAACTAATGGATCCTGGCTCGGGTTTCGCGGGAGGGCGAAGCCGAGGGCGCGAAACTGCGTATGTCGCGGTACAGAGTGGGTATGTCAATTTCGGATCGGATCGTCATCACGGGTATCGGCTTGGCCTCGCCAATCGGGGACACGGTGGAGGCTCTTCGGGCGAACCTGCTAAAGGGAGTCTCGGGGATTAGCCTGATCGAAACTCGCTTTATGGGCGAGGTGTTTGCGGGCGTCTGTCACTTCGACGAGAAGAAGTACCAAAAGGTCAAGGACCGCCGCCGCGGGACGCGGGCCGGGTCGTTCGCGATCTACTGCGCCAACGAAGCGGTGGCCCGCGCCGGGCTCGATCCGAAGGGGCTGGACCTCTCCCGAGTGGGTGTTTACGTCGGCGTCACCGAGCACGGTACGGTAGAGACGGAAAACGAAATCGAGGTGATTCGCCAGTTCGACTACGACACCAAGTGTTGGTCGCACCACCACAACCCGCGCACGGTGGCCAACAACCCGGCGGGCGAAGTGACCATGAACATGGGGATCACCGGCCCGCACTACACGCTGGGCGCCGCCTGCGCGGCGGGCAACGCGGGGCTGATCCAGGGCACGCAGATGTTGCGGCTGGGTGAGGTGGATGTCGCGTTGGCGGGTGGCGTTTCGGAGGCGATCGGTTCGTTCGGCATCTTCGCGAGCTTCGCGAGTCAGAACGCCCTGGCGACCGGGGGCGAGCCGGGTAAGGCTTCGCGACCGTTCGACAAAAGCCGCAACGGGATTGTGGTTTCCGAAGGCGGGTGTCTATTCGTTCTGGAGCGGTTGCCGGACGCGTTGCGGCGCGGGGCGGAGATCATCTGCGAGGTTGCCGGTTACGCGATGAATTCCGACGCGTGCGATCCGGTAATGCCGGACGCCGAGCGGCAGGCGGAGTGCATGAGGGCCGCGCTCGAGCGGGCCGGCATCGAACCGGGGGACATCGATCTGGTCAGCACGCATGCCACCTCGACCGAGGTAGGAGACGAGCGGGAGGCGGTCGCCGTACGGCAAGTGTTCGGCGATTATCGTGACGTGTACGTCAACAATACGAAGAGCTTCATCGGGCACGCGATGGGGGCGGCCGGAGCCATCGAATTGGCGGGCAACTTCGGTTCGTTTACGGATGGACTGGTGCATCCGACGATAAACGTGGAGGAACTGGACCCCGCGTGCGCGATGCGTAACCTGGTGTTGGACGAGCCAACTCGGGTGGCGCGGGTGGATTTTGTGTTGAACAACTCGTTTGGTATGCTGGGGATCAATTCGGTGGTGGTGGTCAAGCGTTACGCGGCCTGAGCCGCCGAACGGCATGGTTATCGACGGAAGTCAGCGAGGCATTGAGGGACAGCATGACGCGTGATCAAATCAAGGAAATCGTTTTGAACATCATCTCGGTGGTGGCGCCGGATGCGGACCTGTCGAACGTCAAGAGCGACGTTCGCCTGCGCGATCAGTTGGAAATGGATTCGATGGACTTCCTCGACATCGTCATGGAGCTGCGCAAACGGTACAAGGTCGAGGTGCCCAAGGAGGACTATCCGCGCTTGGCCACACTGGACGGCTGTGCCGAATACCTGACCCCGCGCCTGGAAGGGGTCGGAGTCCGATAGCATCATACCCCAGCAGTAGGTCCCGCCGAGCAGGCCTTCTCAGGTGATGGAGACTGGTCGTGAAAAAGCCCCGGGTTTACGCCGACACCTCCGTCATCGGTGGTTGCCTTGATGATGAGTTCGCCGAGGAGAGCTTGGCCCTGTTGGGCATGGCCCGGGAAGGTAAGATCATCTTGTTGCTCTCGGACATTCTGGCGGACGAATTGGACCCGGCTCCGACTGAGGTGCAGCAGTTCCTTGGTGATCTGCCGAGGGCCTCATTCGAGCGAGTGATGAGCAGCCAAGAGTCGGAACAGTTACGGGACGCGTATCTCCGAAGGAGGTGGTCTGAATGAAAACGGCCAAGAAGTTCGACTGCGTGAAGATCAAGGATGAGATTCAGGCCGAATTGGCGAAGGAATACGATGGCCTCGGCAGCGAGGAGATTCGCAAGCGGGCCCAACAGAAGCTGGCCGCCTCCAACAGCCCTGTCGCCAAGCTCTGGCGCGCGCTGGCCCAAGGTTAAGTGTCGAGGGGCAAGTTGCCAGTTATGTAACGGCACATGCTCTGCGTGGGTGTTCCCTCTCTACGAGGGTGAGGTACTGACTCACATCCCAGCAGCGTCGCGCCATGCGTTTTCGTCTCTCGTCCCCGGAAGGGACGGGGCACTCAGCAGGGAAATGTCGGCTAATACGGGATGCACTACGACGTCGCCATAATCGGCGCGGGCATGTCCGGGCTCGCCGCCGGGATTCGTCTGGCCTACTTCGACAAGAACGTCTGCATTCTCGAGCGCCATGAAGTCTGCGGCGGATTGAACTCGTTTTATTCGTTGAACGGGCGGCGGTTCGACGTCGGCCTGCATGCAGTGACGAACTACACTCCGCCGGGGGCGCGTTCGGTCCCGCTGGCCAAGTTGTTTCGCCAACTACGCTTGCACCGCGACGAATTCGATCTTTGCCCGCAATTGGGGTCGGAGATTCGTTTCCCCGACTGTCGCCTGCGCTTTACCAACGATCCGGAAGTGCTGAACCAGGAGGTGGCGGAGAACTTCCCGCGGGAGATTGACAACTTTGGGCGCCTGGTCACCGAGATGCAGGACTACGATTACATGGCCATGGACGCCCCGCATTGTTCGGCGCGGGAAGTCCTGGGGGCGATTCTGGGGGACCGGTTGCTGATCGAGATGCTCCTGTGCCCGATGATGTTTTACGGCAACGCCGCAGAGCACGACATGGACTTCGCCCAGTTCGTGACCATGTTCAAGAGCATCCTCTGCGAAGGGTTCGCCCGACCGCGGGCGGGCGTGCGCGCACTCCTTCGGGTGCTGCTCAGGAAATTCCGGGGGTGTGGGGGGACGTTGCGGCTGAAGTGCGGCGTCGAGCGCATCGTTACCGACGGGACCAGGGCAACCGGACTTGAACTTGCTACCGGCGAGCACGTGACGGCGGACGTGGTGCTGTCCTCGGCGGGGTATTTCGAGACCGTGCAACTG
>JAUWNF010000468.1 GCA_030612785.1 Phycisphaerales bacterium | reverse complement strand
CTACCGATTCGGACCGCCGGGTACAAGAGCTGCGCGAGGCGAACGCGCAGGCGGAGACCCAAGAGCAACAGCTTGGTGACCGGATCGATACCGCCCAAGCAATGGTGTCCTCCATCACCAAAGCCGATCGCGCCGGCGGTGAGCTGCTCGAGGGTTTGCAATCCCAAGCGGCCCACGCAGCCGTTGTAGGCGGTCAGGTGCAGAAAAACGTCGAAGACCTGCAAAACAAAATCGACCAAGCGCAAAAGGTGGGCGATCAGACTACGTCACAGGCGCAAGAAGCGGGGCGGCAACTCGAACAGAACGTCGCGCTGCTCCAGGATCACGTGAATCTGGCGGAGCAGACCGCGGCCGATTCGGACCGCCGGGCGCAAGAGCTGCGCGAGGCGACCGCGCACGCGGAGCCCCAAGAGCAACAACTTGGCGATCGGATCGATACCGCCCAAGCAATGGTGTCCTCCATCACCGAAGCCGATCGCGCCGGCGGTGAGGTGCTCGAGAATCTGCAATCCCAAACCGCACGCACCGGCGACGTTCTCGCTCAAGTGGAAGCCATTGCCGCCAGATTGCAGACCCAAACTGACGAGGCCCAGCAAACCGTATCGCATGCCGAGGAAGCGACACGGCACTCCGAACAGAACGTCGATCTGCTGCACGAACAGGCTAAGCGGGCCAAGCAGGCCGCCGCGGAGTTGGCAGCACAGAGGCAGCGGTTGCGGGTCACCTTTGACGAGGCGGAGCACCTGCGGCAACACCTTGGGAAACAGACCGCCACCGCCAGGAGGGCTGCGGAGGCGGTCGCCCAGGCTCTTTCGCGGGAGACGCTCAACAACGTTCGGGAATGGCACGACAAGCTCACCAACCGGGTCACCGAGGCGGAGGAGTACACGAAACGCCTCGCTGCCGCGCGGCAGCGCACCGAGAACACTCGGCTACAGTCCGCCGCCGCCGCGGGAGATGTCACCATGGTTAAGCGACTGCTTCGCGAGTCCCTGGCCCAAGCCGATACCAGGTCGTAAATGTCGTCAGGAGCGCTTCATGGTCCGCTTCGCCATACCGGCGCTGCTTCTCTCGCTCATTGCCCTCGCAGGCATCCGCTTGGCGAGCAGCTTCGTTCCGGGGCAATGGATTTTCTACTTGATCGTATTACCCGGCGCGGTCTTGGCTATTCTGATCACGCCTCCGCCTCGACGTGGGCGGCCCTGCCACACGCAGCCCGAACCAGTCGAAGAGCGGAGCGCAGACGCAACTACCGGCGACGAAGCGTTTTCTGTGGAGGAGGAACTGCCGGAGTTCAACCCGGCGACGCTCCGCGGCGCGTGGAAAGGAACCGCGCGACTGTGGCCCATGGATCGGCGCTCCACGCTCAGCCTGTTCGACGTTCGGCTCTTGTTCGATCCACACTCGGGAACCGCGGATGCCTTGCCCGTACATACGACCCGAAATGCCAACCGGCTGGTGAGAGCGGAGATTCGAGGCATTGACTGGATCGGCCGGCGGTTGGACTTGGAACTGCTCGTCGAAAGAAATGGGGAGGGCAACCTACACCGCTACGTGACCCCGCTGACCTGGCAGCCGCCCGGACGAGGGCGACCTCAGCCCCGCCTGGTCGCTGAAACCGTCGTCAGCCGCCCCCAACAGGCTGAAGAACTCCGTCTGGAACTCCTGCCGGAACGATCCGTCGCCACCCTGACCTGATCCAAATCACACATAAAGTTCAAAGAACCAAGACCGAGACGCGACCGTATGTCCCTTCCTCCACTTCCGCGATAGACTCTTCGGACCATGTTTGCCGTCATGCTGGTTGCGCTGCTCGGTTCCAGTGTGGCCTCCGTCATCGTCACCTACTGCGTGCGCGGATGGGCACGGCGCCGACAGTTCGTCGATCACCCCGGAGGGCACAAGGGGCACACCCACCCCGTCGCCCTCGGCGGCGGTATCGCCATTACCGTCTGCATCTGTTTGCCACTTGTTGTCGTGACCCTGGCGGCCTACCTGGCCGACGGCGCCGACTTGGTTGATCGGCTGCCACAAGTCTTCATCACCCATCAGGAAGGCATCGCCGCCAAGCTCCCCGAGGTGCTCGCCATTGTCGCCGGGGCACTCGTGCTCCACATCCTCGGGCTGATTGACGACGTCAAAGCCCTGGGCTTTGTCCCCAAGCTGGTCGTGCAGTTTGTGGTGGCCTTGGTCATCGTGGGGCTGTTCGGCATCCGCGCCGGTGAGGCCCTCGGGGTCCCCGCTTCAATCGCCCTGACCGTCCTGTGGATCGTGCTGATCACCAACGCCTTCAACTTCCTGGACAACATGGACGGCTTGAGTGCCGGAGTCGCCGCGATCGCCGGCGCCATCTTCGCGGCCTCCGCCCTGCGCACCGACCAGATCTTCGTCCCCGCCGTGACCTTCATCTTCGTCGGAACCCTACTCGGTTTCCTGGTCTTCAACTTCTCCCCCGCCAGCATCTTCATGGGTGATGCCGGAAGCATGGTGATCGGATACTTCCTGGCCGTCCTCACCGTCCTGACCACCTATTACAACCCCGCGCAGGGTCTCCAACCGACCGGCATCCTGGTGCCGCTGGTCGTCTTGGCGGTCCCGCTTTACGACGTGGGCAGCGTGAGTTGGCATCGCCTCCGCGCCGGGCACAGCCTCTTCCGCGGCGACCGCCGCCACTTCTCTCATCGACTCGTGCAAAAGGGCATGAGCCCCCGCGCCGCCGTGTTGACCATCTACTTGGCCACCGCTGCCACGGGACTGTCAGCGATCCTGCTCCCCCGAGCCGATCACGTCACCACCGTCCTCGCCTTCGCCCAGTGCTTGTGCATCATCCTGATCATTGCGATCCTGGAACACGCCGGCCGCCCCGAGTAGCGCGCCGGGTGCGTCCCCGACGCACCTCTCCTGCTGACCCTGGGTGGCATGCCTAAGCGTAGCGAAACGAAGTGGAGCGCAGCGCAGGCATGTATCAACCGTTCGAGCATTGACGGTCTCAGCTTTGCAGGGTGCGTCCTGGGCGCACCAGAGCTTGTAGATTCTTGCTGGAGAAAGTGGTCAGCAATTCAGGTGACCACGACCCTTGACAGACAAATCCCAGGGCGATTCGCCTGTCAAGGGCTGGCGGCACCTGGCGGTACCATCATAAGCCTGCAGCGGCCGGCGTTGTCGCCAGGAGCGTCGGTCGGATTCGGAGGCAGCTATGACCGCCGGTAGCGCCTTCGTATTAACATGGGGCTCCCTGCCAGAACCAGGATGAGCGCCGCCGGCTCGGGCACTGCGGACGCGGTGAAGGCTGCCGTTGCAGTAAAACTACCGTCGTCCCCAACCAGAGTCTGGTTGGCAAAAGCGAAACCGAAGCTTTCCATATCAACCGGGCCCGAGAGAATCGATCCCGAGAACGCAACGACGTCTGTGGCAAGAAACTCGGTCGCACCGAACGCGAAAGGCGCGAATTGGCCTGAGTCAAACTCGATGGTGAAGATCGAAACATCCCGTTCGTCGTAGAAGTCGATTCGCCCGGCACCGAGTTCACCGCGTTGGCTTCCGGGAAGCG
>JAUWNF010000076.1 GCA_030612785.1 Phycisphaerales bacterium | reverse complement strand
GACGATTACTGCTTTGCCCATGGGATGGTCCCCCGCATGTTTGGAAACAGATTGTATCCAGGTTAAGGCCCGCCGGGTGCAGGCCAGGCACTCCCAGCGGGTTGGCTGGACGTTCGCACTGCCTGCTCAAGCATACTGATGTGATACTCGATCTCCTCGTGCCCTTGCTGACCCGGTTCAAGTTCGAGACTTCGCTTGAGGTGGAACAGCGCTCCTTGAAGTTGGCCTTTCTGCAGCAGCAGTTTGCCGTAGTGGGCATGAGCCAGTGCATAGTGGGGATCGGCCTGGAGAGCCCGGGCGAGAAAGAACATGCCCTGCGCCGCACGTCCATGGTGGGCGTGGTAGACCCCCAGGTTCGCCAACGCGATGGGGACGTTGGGATTGTACTTGAGGACCTCCACGAACTGTTCCGCCGCCTTCTCGTCTTCATTGCGAGCCAGGTAACATTGGGCCAGGTTGATGCGGCAGGCGAGGTAGTTGGGCTCAAGCTGCAACGCTCGCTGGAAGAGTTCCATGGCCCCCGCGCGGTCCCCGGTGTGCTTCATGATGAGCCCGAGGTTGTTGAGAATGGGCGTGCAGGATTCCCAGATGGCCAGGGCCTGTTCCGCCACCTCTTTAGCTCGGTCGTATTCGCGTTTCTTGTCGTGGAGACCGGCCAGATAGGCCATAACATTCGGCTGATTGGGATCAAAACGAAGCGCGATGGCGAATTCTTCGGCGGCCTCGTCGAGTTTGTCCTCCTCGGCGAGAATGCTGCCCAGCCCCCCGTGAGCCGCCCCGTTGAGCGGATCGATTTCGATCGCGTTCTCATAGGCCTCCCGGGCCTTATCGTATTCCAATGACCGCAGATACATTGCTCCCAGCGCATTATAGGCATGAGGCCCGAGGGTTCCCGGGTCCATCTCGATGGCCTGTCGGAGGTACGCCTCCGCTTCGTCCCGCTGGTTCTCGGCCTCGGCCAGCGAAGCGAGTACTATCAAGACTCCCGCATAATTGGGGTCTATTTCTCGTGCCTTTTCCACCAACTCCAGGGCCTCGGTCCGATCGCGCTTGCGCATAGCGATTCTCGCCAGGCTCAGATAGACGCCGGGCTCGTTCTTCTCGAATTCCAGGACATGCCGAAGTGTCTGCTCCGCCTCGTCCAGCTTACCCATGCTGAGGTACAGACTCCCGAGTGTACGGAGACTGTGTACGTCTCCCGGGACCCTCTCCACGCAATCCTCGATAATCACCAGAGCTTCATGGAGCTTTCCGGCCGCGATCAGGTTGGTCCCCTTCTGAATCGTTTCCCACTGATGAATCATGTCTTTGGGATCCAACTGGGCAGCGGCCTCCGCGTCCAAGGAACCTGGTTCCGTGACATGTCCGACATAGCCCAAGGCGGCCAGCTTCTTGGCGGTTTCCGCATCCATGGCGACGGCCTGGGCGAGGGCATTCTTGCCGTACCGGTCGGCGCCAATATGCCGATCGAGTTCCTGGTTCAGCGCGGCCACCTCCTCAGTACGCTGCTCCAGCAGGTTGTTCAGCTCCTTGGGGTCCTTGGTGAGGTCATAAAACTCCGGGCGCGGCGCGTGGATATACTTGCAGTCGTTGTGGCGTATGCCGAACAAGGGTGCCCAGCCGTGGAGAACCAGCGTGCAAACGGTCTCGATGTAGATTCCCTCGGGCCGGTCTTTGGCAGCGTGGAG
This sequence comes from Phycisphaerales bacterium, assembly GCA_030612785.1. Lineage (GTDB taxonomy): Bacteria > Planctomycetota > Phycisphaerae > UBA1845 > UBA1845 > JAAEQG01. Next base: position 8,870 of record JAUWNF010000076.1, on the reverse strand, counting down.
CAAGCTCGTCCCGTCGAACAGCGATCCACTCTCCAGTCCCAAGCGGTCAAGCACCGTGGGGACGATGTCCACGTTGCACACTTGGGAACGAACTACGTGCCCCTTGGGAAACAGTGTTGGGGAGTTGAAAATCAACGGCGTTTGCAGGGTCGCGTCGTAGACCAGCAAGGAATGCGTGACCTCCCCGTGCTCCCCCAGCCCTTCCCCGTGATCGCTAGCCAGGACGATGAGCGTCCTCTCCCGAACGCCGAGATCCTCCAACTTGCTGAGGAGTTGTCCGATCATCTGATCGACGTAAGCGATCTCGCCATCATACGGTTGCCTCTGATACCGCGACCGGTACGGCTCGGGCGGCAGGTACGGCGCATGTGGGTCGAAGTAGTGCACCCACAGGAAGAACTTGGAATCGGCATTAGCCTCCAGCCATTCAAACGCGACCTCGTTGGTGAATTCGGCCGGGCGCTCCCGGAACATGTGGTCGCCAAACTTGACGCCTTTGCTCAAATCATCGTTGTAGACATCGAACCCCTGGTCGAGCCCGAACCGTGAATCGAGAACGTACGCACTGATAACGGCCCCGGTAGCGTACCCGCGCTCCTTGAGAATTTCCGCCAGAGTTACCTGCTCGGGCTTGAGGTTGAATGTTCCGTTGGCCCGCGCCCCGTGATTGTACGGATACAAACCTGTGAAGATCGAACTGTGCCCCGGCAGGGTCGAGGGCGAGGGGGTGAACGCATTTGCAAACAGAACACCGTTTCGCGCCAGACCATCGATAACCGGGGTCTTAACCCCCGGATCGCCGTAACACCCGATGTGGTCCGCCCGCGTCGTGTCCACGGTGATGATCAAGACGTTGAAATCTTCGGCATCTCCTGAGTTCAACGGGATGCGGTCGGCTTCGCTGAGACCGGACATGATCTTGCCGGACGGCCTGGGAACCTCAGGCGGCCTGGATCGATAATAACGGCCCGTTTGCGCCGCAAACACGGCCAGACATCCGAAGCCGCACAAGAACAACAGCCACTCGAACCAACGCCGTTTTTTCTTCACGGGGTCGGGCTGCGGATCGCTCTTGACGCCAGTTTCAGGTGAAGTTGACATCCCATAATCATCGGCAAAGGCGGCGACCGTGTCAAATCACGAACAAGTACACGGGCCACGTAAAATCCGCGGAACGGCCTGCGGCGGGGTCGCTGGACTCCCCTATAGGTTTGTGGGGTTAGCATGAGGAGCTCGCCGCTCACGGCGACGTTCCGTGAATCTCACCCCCAAGCGTGGGTGAACCGCCCGAATCTGAATTAGGAATCGAGGCCATGGCCGCACCCCAGAAGCAATCGATCGTCTTGGCCATTGGGGGCAACTCCCTGGTCTTGGACAAGCGGCATCAGACGGTGCCGGACCAGTACCGCGCGTGCCTCCAGACCTGTAAGAACATCATCGGACTGTTGCAGAAGGGTCACCGGGTGGTGATTACCCACGGCAACGGTCCGCAAGTGGGGTTCATCCTTCGCCGTGCGGAACTCGCCGCCCACGAACGGGGACTCGCGTTCCGGAGTCAGTTTCTGGATTGGTCATGGAGGAGTCCTCCGCATCAAGAGGTTAACAGCGGGCGACGCGACTCGAACGCGCAACAATTAGCTTGGAAGGCTAATGCTCTACCAATTGAGCTACGCCCGCAAAGCAGCACCGAGAATATCCGCTCTGCGCCCCAGAGACAAGGGCGCATTCGGTGCCAGGTCTTGTCGCCGGCGCAGAACGCCCGCCGGCACCCCAGCCTGCCGGACGCACTTGGTCGTCATAGGTATCGAAACCCTGGTCGAGACCGAATTGCGAATCGAGCACGAACGCCGTGGTGGTACGGATACAAACCTGTGAAGATCGAACTGTGCCCCGGCAGGGTCGCTGGACTCCCCTGCAGGTTTGGGTTAAAATGGAAGGTTTGGTACTCACGGCGGAGTTTCGTGAATCTCACCCCCAGGCGTGGGTGAACCGCCCGAATCTGAATTAGGACTCGAGGCCATGGCAGCACCTCAGAAGCAATCGATCGTTTTGGCCATTGGCGGCAACTCCCTGGTCTTGGACAAGCGGCATCAGACGGTCGCAGACCAGTACCGCGCTTGCCTCCAGACCTGTAAGAACATCATCGGACTGTTGCAGAAGGGTCACCGGGTGGTAATCACCCACGGCAACGGTCCGCAAGTGGGGTTCATCCTTCGCCGTGCGGAACTCGCCGCCCACGAACTGCACCTGGTGCCCCTGGACTCCTGCGGCGCCGATACCCAAGGCGCGATCGGCTATCAGATTCAGCAGGCGATGTACAACTGCATGCACGACTGGCAGCGCCGTATCCCGGTGGCCACCGTGGTCACCCAAGTGCTGGTGGACGCCGCGGATCCCGCCTTCCAGAACCCTACAAAGCCGATCGGCACCTTCCTGGACGAGCAAACTGCAAACCAGCGCCGGCAACGCGATGGTTGGCACATCATGGAGGACGCCGGGCGGGGATTCCGGCGCGTCGTCGCCTCTCCCAGACCTATGGAAATCATTGAGCTTGAGGCCATCCGACAACTCACTGACCACGGTTTTGTCGTCGTGGCGGTTGGCGGCGGAGGTATTCCGGTGGTCCGGCAGTCGGACGGCAACCTCGCCGGTGCCGAAGCGGTCATCGACAAAGACCTCGCCAGCAGCCTGTTGGCCCGCCGACTCGGCGCCGATCTGCTGCTGATCTCGACCGCGGTCGAGAAAGTGTGCCTGAACTTCGGCAAGCCTGACGAACAGGCCCTCGATCGGATCACGCTCGCCGAGGCCAAACGATACATCGACGAAGGCCACTTCGCGCCGGGCAGTATGCTCCCAAAAATCGAGGCCATCGTGGAGTTCCTGGAAAGCGGGGGGAAGGCGGCACTGATTACCGACCCGGCAAACCTGGAACGTGCGGTCGCCGGTACGAGCGGCACTTGGATCGTGGCGGAATGAAGCGGTCAGCCATCAGCTATCAGCCTTCAGCCAAAGGAGAGGCATGACGGAATTGGGGCTGAGTCACGTCTCGGGACTACGTTGTGTTCACTGTTCGACGGCATGCCCGTTGACGGATACGGTCTACACGTGCGCGGCCTGTGGGGCAAACCTGCAAGTCGAATACGATTACGACTCCATTCGCCGCTCCTGGGGAAGGGACCAACTGGCGAAGGATACGGACCGCTCGATCTGGCGGTACGCGCCGCTCTATCCGACGGCCACACGGCTCGAGACGCCGCCGGTCGGTTGGACGCCGTTGTTTGCGGCGCCCCGGCTGGGAGAGAACCTGGGACTTCGTGGACTGTTCATCAAGGATGACGGGCGCAACCCCAGCGCCTCATTCAAGGACCGCGCCAGTGCCATCGCCCTGGCACGGGCGCGGGACGTCGGCCGCGAGTTGGTGACCGGTGCCTCGACCGGCAATGCCGGCTCGTCCACCGCGGTGCTCGCCGCGGCAATGGGGATGCGGGCGCGGATCTTCATCCCTCGCACCGCTCCGCGCGCCAAGGTGGCGCAGCTACTAGCCTTTGGAGCGGAGGTCCTGGCCGTTGACGGGACCTACGACCAGGCGTTCGATCTCTGCCTGGCCGCCACGGAGCGGTTCGGATGGTACAACCGCAACACCGGCTACAACCCCTGCCCCCGCGAGGGCAAGAAATCCGTTGCCTTCGAGATTTGCGAGCAGATGGGGTGGAAGGTGCCGGACCTGGTGGTGGTGCCGGTGGGCGACGGCAACATTATCAGCGGGGTGTGGAAGGGTTTTGAGGACTTCCGCCGGATTGGGTTCATCGAGCGGGTTCCACGGCTGCTGGCGGTGCAGGCCGAGGGGAGCGCCGCGGTGGTTCGTGCCCTCGAGGGGGACGGGACAATCATACCGGTGTCCGGCGAGACCGTGGCGGATTCGATTTCGGTGAGCATGCCGCGCGACGGGGAAGCGGCCGTGCAGGCGGTGCGAGCCTCCGACGGGTTTGGAATCACCGTGTCAGACGAGGATATCCTTGCCGCGATCCTGGAGGTCGCCCGGGGCACGGGGGTCTTCGGCGAACCAGCGGGCGTGGCGTCGTACGCCGGCTTGAAAAGTGCGGCCAAGCAAGGCAGAATCGACCCGGCGTGGACCGTCGTGCTGCTGATCACCGGGAACGGTCTGAAGGACGTCGCGTCGGTGATGAAAGTGGCTGGCGAACCGAGGTTGGTGTCCACGGACCCGAGAGAGCTAAGCGAAGTTTTCGAGAAGTAGCGGCTTGCGTCTCGCAGGCCGTTGAGATCGACAAGGACCGTAGGACCTGCTCTGCGGATCAGGCCTGCGGCGGATTCGGCCGGCGAGGACGCCGGCCGCTACTTGGGAGTTGGACAATGAGGAGTTTCATCGGGCGGGACATTCTCTCGCTGAAGGATTGGGAACGGGCGGAGTACTTTCGTTTGTTCGAGGTGTGCGACGAACTAGCTCCGCACGCCAGAAACCGGCGTAACACGGACCTGCTGGCCAACAAAACGCTGCTGACTGCCTTCTACCAGCCGAGCACACGCACGCGGTTGTCCACCGAAGCCGCCATGCATCGGTTGGGAGGACACGTGCTGGGGTTCTCCGACGCCAAGATGACCCGCGCGGGTGATTTCTACCAGGAATCCATCAAAGATACCGTGCACATGCTCGAGTACTACGGCGACGTGATCGCCATGCGTCACTACCAAGAGGGCGCTCCGCACGAGGCGGCCAAGTGGGCCTCCGTGCCGATCATCAACTGCGGTGATGGCTGGGGCGAGCACCCCACCCAGGTGTTGACCGACCTGTACACCATCTGGAAGGAAAAGGGCACCATCGACGGGCTGCACTTCATGTGCATCGGCGACGGACGCATGCGCACCATGCACACCATCGCCCATGCCATGACCCAGTTCGACGTGGAAGCCACGTTCATCTTCCCCCCGGAGATGTCCTTCAGCGAGGAGTTCAAGAAGGGGCTGGTGGAGCGCAACCTGCGCTTCCGCGACATGGGTAGCTCCGCCGAAGCCATCGCCGACGCCGATGTGATCTACATGGAGCCGGTGGTGCAGGCCGACTACACTCAATCGCGTGTGGAAGCATCGGAGGACAAGGGACTTACCCCGCCGGAGTACCGCGTGACTCGGGATCTCCTGCGCGACAAGGCGAAACCCGACTCCATCATCCTGCACTCCCTGCCGCGGATGGACGAGTTGCCCGCCGACGTGGATTACACGCGCCACGCCCGCTATTGGGAAGAGGCGTTCAACGGCGTGGTCATGCGCATGGGGCTGTTGTCACTCGTGCTCGGGGCGATGGAGTAGACGGGCGTCAAGCCTCCGCCGACGCCCACTCGGCGATACGTTCCATCCCGTGCAGGGTGCGTTCACACCACTGCCGGGTGAAATCCGCGGGTAGGTCCTCGTGCAGTGGAATGTTTTCGCTGGCGGCCAGGGCGCGGGCCCCGTCGAAATCGACGTACGCCAGCCGGGCGGTCAGTTCTGATGGCGGTTGGGCAAAGGCCTCCCCGGGAAGAATCGCGACGCCGGTCTCGTCCAACAGGTGGCTACACAGCGTGGAGCTGTCCTCAATACCGCGTTCGGCAAGCCGGGCGCTCAGCGGTGAGAAGTCGAGGTACAGGTAGAATCCGCCAATCGGTGGATGCACCCGCACGCCCGCGCGGTTGAGCATCTCCGCACCCTCGCGGCCGAGCGCGGCCAGTATCCGCCGGGCGTGCCACAGGTACCGCTCGAGGGTCACCTCGCGACGGAACGCGTGGACCGCGGCATACTGGATCGGGGCGCAAACCGACGTGTACGTCTCGCTGGCTACGGAGGCCATCGCGTCCAGCAGCCAGTAAAGGTTCGGCGGAAAACAGAATGTGCCGAGTCGCCAGCCGCCGGCCCCGCACCACTTGGATAGCCCCGAGCTGATAATGGTGCCCTCGGGATAGAACCGCGCGATGGAGACGTGCTGCCCCTGGTGATGCAGTTGCCCATAGATTTCGTCCGAGAGGATGACGATTTCGAACCGCCGGGCGATTTCGGCGAGTTCTTCGAGTTCGTCCGCTGAGTAGGTTTGGCCCGAGGGGTTGCCCGGGTAGTTCAGCACCAGTAACCGCGGGCGGTAATCGTCCTGGACCATGTCGAGCGCCCACAGCAGTTGCGGGGCGGTGATTTTCCATTGCTGTTCGTGGTTGGCGGCGAGTTGGCTGACTGTACGCCCGATGATGCGGGCTTGTGGCAGATACGACACCCAACACGGCGTAGTGACGATGATTTCGCCGTAGTAGACCAGTTGCAGGAGGAACATCAGCTCCTTGGAGCCCGGACCGATCAGCACGCCGTCGGGATGCGCCTCGATCTGATCGTGTTTGCGGTGGAACGCAGCCACCGCTTCGCGCAGGGCGGGCAGGCCTCGGACCGGCAGGTAGTCTTTCTCCGGGGCCGCAAGCCTAAGGGCCTCCACTACGGAATGGGGCACTGGAAAGGGGGACTGACCCAGCCCCAGGTTGTAGACGGTGCGTCCCTGATCGCGCAACTCCCGACAACGCTCGTTGATCCCCAGCGTCGCCGAGAGCCCCATGCCCCGAACGTTCAGGTTGAGGCTGACGGGTTTGGGTGTATTCATGACTTGAACCCCGCGAGTTCGATCATGTAGTCGCGGTACTCCTGCTCGAAGGCGTCGATATCGTGCGTGATGTAGGCTCGGAAGACGGCCTCGCCCAGGCTGACCTCGCTGGGTTTGCCGGAGGCGAGCTTGGCGGCGCGGGCCCTGGTGTGCAGCGAGCCGTTGCGGATGTCCTCCAGCATTCGGGCGAAGCCGTCGGCGTACTTGCCCCGTTGCCCATGGCGCAGAAAGACGGTCAGGGCCCACACCTGGGCGTAATAAGCGGAGGTCACCCCGCGATGCCCCTCCTGGACCACCTCGCCGGCATGGGTGGCCAGAATCTGCCGCAGCGGAAGGAGACCATCGGTGGTCAGGGCCTGCCGCAAGGGATTGAGCCGGAACGTGTTGTGCCGCGGTAGGAACACCGGCCGACCGTCGCGAAAATCGAAGCCTTCGCAGTAAGTGGCCAACCCCTCATTGAGCCACGGCGGGATTTGGACGTCGAAGTGGCTGCCGAAGTACTGATGCATGCCTTCGTGGGCGATGATGGACAGGGTATATGCCCGCTTTAGGTAGTATACCACACACCGTCGGCCGCTGGCGAACCCGCCGTTTTGGATCAGGCGATAAACCGGATAACGCCGCGGAAAGTTCTCCCGCACGAACCGGTCCCACTGGAGACGTGTGTTGAACAGATACGTCTGCATCCGCGGATTGTCATCGCTCACCGGCGGCAGCAGGTCGGTGTAATGCCGATAGGCCGATTCCAGGAAGAGCGGCAACACCTCACGCAGCTCCTCGTCCTGGATTGTCGTGTAAATCTCGAAATGGTCGGTGGTCAGGAGTTCCCCTACGGAACCCCGGTAGGTCCACTCCGCCTTGGTGAGTTGAAACTTCGGGGCCCGCGCCGCAGAATCACACCCTCCCGCCAGGATGGCGGTCAGCACCACTGCGATTCCAAATGACCCTGCGCGAGCACGCATCATCTGACCGAACCCCAACCTCAAGCGAGGGGACGGAGAACCCGTCGTTACGCCGAGAATAGGTCCTCCTCCCCGTTCGGTCAAATCAGCACTCAAACCTTGACCCTTCTCCGAAACCGGAAGTATCATAACGGGGTGGATAACCTCAGGCCCCATTAGTAAATCAGTTCCAGGCGAGGGATGAACCATGAGCAAGGTGGCGGTCGTCATTCCGGCGGCGGGCAAGAGCGAGCGCTTCGGCGGGGAGAGCAAGACGCTGGCCAAAATCGACGGGCGGCCGGTCTTCCTCCGCACCCTCGAGCATTTCATCAACCGCGACGACGTGATCCAAACCATCCTGGTAGTCGCGGGCAAGGAAGCGGAGCAGATTCGCTCGAAGTATGGGCCCAACCTGGGTTTCATGGGTGTGCAATTGGTCGAAGGGGGGGAGGAGCGTGCCGACTCGGTGGCCGCCGGTCTGGAGGCCGTCAAAGAGGAGGCCGACCTAGTCGCGATCCACGACGCCGCCCGCCCGTGCGTCACCGCGCAAATGATCGACGACGTGTTCGCCGAAGCCGCCAAGACGGGGGCCGCCATCCTCGCGGCGCCGATTACCGGTACGATCAAGCGTGCCGGCGCGGTCGGCGTGGTCGAGACCACCGTTCCGCGGGAGGCGCTCTTCGAAGCCCAGACCCCGCAGGTCTTCCGCCGACAGCTAATCGTTGACGCCTATGCGAACCGCCCGACGGAAGGGGAAATCATTACCGATGACGCCCAGTTGGTGGAACTGGCCGGTCACCCGGTGTCAATCGTCAAATCCGACGCCACTAATATCAAGATCACCACCAAGGCTGATACCACGCTTGCGAACGCCATCATCAAGGCGCGGCCGAAGCAGGCCGTCCGCGGACTGGGGGCATTTGAAGAAGCGCAGTGGTAACCGGCCAAGCGATGCGGCCACGGGGTCGGACCGCCGACGCTCAGCCCGGTGCCGTTGCGCCGCAACTCCCTGTCGTGGCTAGAGTTATGTGCATGTTGGCGTGCAGTTCCACCCCGAGGATCGATAACTCACGGCTGTTGCTCGAGTTTTGGGGAAACTCTGGCTTGACGACGGTCGATTATGTACTACACTTATGATGCAGTTGGTAGGGCTGCGGTAGCGCGGTCCGATGGGGCTATGCCCCGCTGGCTGCATTTTTTGTTATGCACTTGCTTTATCTCGACGATTCTGGATCGCCCGGGAACCGGAACGAGACCCACCTCGTTCTCGGTGGCTTTTCCGTATTCGAACGGCAGGT
>JAUWNF010000095.1 GCA_030612785.1 Phycisphaerales bacterium | reverse complement strand
TCGTTTCTCGTCACCCACAAGGGGTGACGCTACACTGGGAATCCCCATGGACGATTAACTCAACAGCCTGGTGAGGGAGCGGCTGGCAGGCAGCAACGTAGGAAGGAGTGAGCGCAAGGATGTACTCAGCGCAGAGGAATGGAGAATGGAGAAGCCAAGGTGGCGGGAATGGCCGGACATAGTTGGACCTGGTTGGACATGACGCTCCCGGCGCGGGGACTACAAGCTGAACACCGACCAAACAGGCGGCTCCACCGCAACCGGGCATCGGGCATTCTGCCCCCAAGGAATCGCTGTGGAGTAAAGGCTGCATTGACAGCGCAGAGCCCCTGCGTTAGACTGCCGTGACTCGGGACTCTTGTTCCTTGCCAGACAAGACGTTAGGCAGCTTTTTAGCGCGAATCGAAACGTACCGTGGCCAAGCGTAAAACCGTGCCATCCAGGGCCAAGACCAAGAAGAAGGACGCCCGTCCGAGCGGCGCCAAGAAGGCCCGTGCGCGAATCTCTGCGAAGAAATCTCCGGCAAAGGCGAAGCCCCCGAAGAAGAAAGCCACCGCTGCTAAGAAAAAGGCTTCACCAGCCGCAAAGGAGAGGGCCGTCAGTTCGACCAAGGCGAAGACCTCCTCGAGCCGAGCCAAGAAAGCCACCCCGGCGGCCAAGAAGACGACGACCGGGAAGGCGACCCGAAAGGTGTCGCGCCCATCCCAGGCCGCCTCGTTGTCGCCTCCGGCGGAGCCGGTGATTATCGCGGGCATAGAGATCGTTCCGCGGTCCAAGCCTTTACCGAAGACCAAACTGCGGGCCAAAGAACTCCGAGAGTTCAAGGAACTCCTGCTCACCAAGCGGCGCGAACTGCTGGGGGATGTCACCCAGCTCTCGAACGAAGCTCTGCACACCAACCGGCAAGAGTCGCGCGGCGATCTCTCGAATATGCCCAGCCACATGGCCGACATCGGTTCGGATAATTGGGAACAGGAATTCACTCTGGGCTTGATCGCGACCGAGCGGTCGCTGCTCCGCCAGATTGACGCTTCCTTGGAGCGTATCAAGAACCGCACCTACGGGGTTTGCCTCGCGACCCACCGGATGATCTCTCCCGAGCGTCTGCGGGCCAAGCCCTGGGCCCAATACTGCATCGAGTTTGCGCGGCTTCGTGAAACCGGGCGGGTCCCCCCGGGTCTGATCTGACATGTCTGGTGCACAGCAGACGAACACGCGGATGACTGCCAAGCAGAAGCCGGATTCCGCGATCGGGCACCTCGGGGCTCACGTCCTCTTGTGGACCGCCGCGTGCCTCGCCCTGATTGCGGACCTCTGGACCAAGCACTGGGCTTTCAACACCCTGGGGCCCGACGAGTCACCGTCGGGGCTCTTCGGGCTAGTCACGTATCAGCGCTCCTTAAACGACGGGGCCTTGTTCGGCATGGGCAAGGGGCTGGTGCCGCTGTTTATTGTGGCGTCAATCTTCGCGGTTGCGTTCATTCTCTACTTCTTCGCCTATAGCCACCGCCGACAACGTTTGCTCCATCTCGCCCTGGCCTTCGTTCTCGCCGGAGCGCTGGGAAACCTGTTTGACCGCGCTTTCATGCGCGCGGACCGGGTCGTACTTGACAGTTCCTCTGGAGAACCCGAGCGGGTGCTCGGCATCATCGTGGGGAGCCCTGATGACGACCCGATCCGAGTCGGGTCTTGGCCGGACGGAAGTGCTCCGCAGTCGTGGGCGCGCGCGCACCTGGTGGAACCGCCTCGGTCTATCGGCGTCGTCCGTGACTTCATCAAGATTCAACCGGTCGCCGGGTACGACGTCTGGCCGTGGGTCTTTAACATTGCCGATGCGTTGCTGGTCGCCGGCGTGGGGATGCTGTTCATCGGCTTCGCTGTTGAGCGCCGGGCTGCGGTGAAGACTGAGCCGACCGGCGTTCCGACGCTTTGAGAATCTGCCCCGCGGCCTTAAAAGTGGAGCGAGCCAGCGCACACCGAGGTGCGACAGCCCCATGTCAATCAAGTTCACCGCCGCCGAACACGGGTACATGCGACGCGCTCTGCAACTCGCGCGTCGTGGGCGGGGCCGAGTCGAGCCTAACCCCATGGTAGGTTGCGTGCTGGTCAAACGCGGTCGGGTTGTTGCTGAAGGCTACCACCACCGCTACGGCGAGGCCCACGCGGAGATCGAAGCTCTCCAACGGGCCGGTCGAAACGCGCGCGGCGCCACCGCCTACGTGACCCTGGAGCCATGCTGCCACCACGGCAAAACACCGCCTTGTAGCGAAGCGTTGATGGCCGCAGGCCTCGAGCGCGTCGTACTGGCGATGCGTGATCCGTTCCCGGAGGTCAATGGTCGCGGCATACGGCGGCTGCGGCGGGGCGGCATTCGTGTTCAGACCGGCCTACGGGAAGTTGAAGCACGAGAACTCAACGCTCCATTTCTTACGCTGGTAACCCGGAAGCGTCCGTACGTTATTGTAAAGTGGGCCCAGAGCATCGACGGCAAGATCGCCACCCGCACGGGAGATTCGCGATGGATATCGTCCCCCGCCTCTCGCAAGCTAGTCCATCGGCTGCGGGCGCGGGTCGATGGGATTCTGGTGGGCGTGCGGACGGTGTTGACTGACGACCCGCAACTCACCGCACGTGATGTTCCCCTGCGCTGCACGGCGGCCCGAATCGTGCTCGACAGCCGGCTCAGAATCCCCCTGGAAGCCGCCTTGGTCACCAGCGCTGGGAAGGTCCCGACTCTCGTGCTGACCACGGACGACGCGCTGGTCAGGCACGCCCGAAAGGCGAATGACCTGCGGCGCGCAGGCGTTGAAATCCTCGCCTGCAAGACCCGGGGCGGGCGCGTGGATCTTCGGGCCGGGCTTCGAAAGCTGGGGAAACGGCGGTTCACCAACCTCTTAGTCGAGGGCGGTGGGGCCGTGCTGGGCGCATTCCTCGATCAAAAACTGGCCGACGAGGCGATGATTTTCACGTCGCCACGCCTGATCGGTGGCGACGACGCAGTTAGCGCTTACGGCGGCAGTGGCGTAGCACACATGGCGGGCGCTCCTGTGCATTCCCACTTTAAGATTAGCCGGGTCGGCACCGATGTCCTCTACCGCCTTCGGCTGCGCGACCCCGCTACGGAGGCGAACGCGGCGCCCCGTGGCTGAAAAAAAGACTTCCCAGCGCCTGGTGGGCATTCTTGGTTCATAATATACGAGGGGAGACCGCATACTCAGCTCGGATAGGAGGCCGTTATGTTACCCGGTGTACAAACAGGGAATCGGTCGCGGGAGTGCATGTTCCCCTGGACTATCCCGGACCAGACGGTCGTCGAGGCTGAGGAGGGGATGCGGAACGCGGCGCATGCCAACCAGCGCCGTAGCCAAGCGAAGCACGCCGCCGAGAGGCCGATTGCGTACCGTGCATGGTGCGTAGAACACGCAGAGGAGTTGGGCAGCGATTAGCCCGGCGGGCGTGTCGGCGGTTATCAGAGCGGCGGCTTCGGTGTGTTCCTGAAGCGCAGTGGTGGTTGACGCCCTCGAGCCGTGCCGGGATAATGACCTGCCGGGTTCCCACGACAACGATGGCTAAGGTCATAACTATTGATAAACAAGGAGATTACGGTACGGCCGTGTCGCGCGCGGTGTCCGTGGCTAATCGCGGTGGGCTAATCGTTTTCCCCACGGAAACGGTGTACGGGGTGGGCGCGCGGGCTGACCATCCCGAGGCTGCGGCACGGCTGCGGAAACTGAAGGAACGAACCGAGGGCATGCCATTCACCGTGCACATCGCCCATCGGGACCGCGTGGATAACTACGTTCCCGATTTGAGCGTTCTTGGGCGACGGCTGGTACGGAAGGGTTGGCCGGGACCGCTCACCCTTTTGTTTCCCGTACCGGATCCTTCCGCGGCGGCGGTACTTGCGGATCACGACGCGAGTCTCGCGGGCGAGATGTATCACGATGGCGAGATTGGGCTTCGCTGTCCCGCCCACGATGTAGCCCGGCGGATGTTGGCCGGCGTTGCCGGGCCGATGATAGCAGCCAGTGCAAACCGTGCGGGTTGCCCCCCGGCGTGTACCGCTTCCGCGGCGTTGGAGGAACTCGGCGAGGAGATCGACTTGGTGCTGGATGCCGGGCCGGCGGAGTTCCAAAAACCCTCTACGGTTGTGCGGATCGGAGCAAGCGGCTATGACGTGGTACGCGAGGGCGTCTATGACGCACCGACCCTACGGAGGCTCGCATCAGTGAACGTTCTGTTCGTCTGCACGGGAAACACCTGCCGCAGTCCCATGGCCGCCGGCATCTTCGAGCAGATGCTGGCTCGACGGCTGAATTGCGCGGTTTCCGAATTGGCGGAGCGTTGCATTGCGGTCCGCTCGGCCGGGACATTCGCCGGTAACGGCTCGGGACCGTCACCGGAAGCGGTCCAAGTGTTGCGCCGGCGAAATATCGACATCACCGGTCATCTTTCGACGCGCTTGAACGTGGAATCGCTCAACCGAGCGGACCACATCTACGTGATGACCCGCGCTCACGCAGGAGCGGTGGTCTCCATGGTCCCCGCTGCGCAAGAAAAGACGCAGTTGCTCAGCGGTGACGGGGACATCAACGATCCTCTCGGCGGAAGCGTTTCGGTCTACGAATCATGTGCGGCCAGAATCGAGCAAGCCCTAACCACTCGTCTCGGAGAGCTAGAACTGTGAAGATTGCACTGTCATGTGACCACCGGGGTTTCCGGGCCAAGGAGCGGATCAAGGCCATGCTGATGGGCATGGGTTGTGACGTCGCCGACTTCGGATGCTCCGCGCCGACGGACCGCGAGTCCGGCGCCGCCCCTTCGAGTTGTGACTACCCCGACACCGCCCTGCCCGCCGCGATTAGCATCGCGGAGGGCGAGACGGACGTGGGCATCATGTTGTGCGGTACCGGTATCGGTATGTCGATTACGGCCAACAAGGTGAAGGGCATTCGGGCGGCCCTGTGTCACGACGAGTTGACGGCCGTACTCTCCCGCAAGCACAACGATGCGAACGTTCTCTGCCTGCCGGCGGACTTGGTCGGTGAGGAACTCATGAAGCGCGTGGTCCATGTCTGGCTGGATACCCAGTTCGAGGGCGGGCGCCACGAACGCCGACTCGCCAAGATCGCCAAGTATGAACACAGTAACGGGCACCCGAAATAAGCGCCCCGCGTAGCTTATTGCTTCCCCATTCAGCAAGCCGGGCTTACGGCCGGCGACCGCCCCCGCGGCGCGGGCTGGCTTTCGTTGCCTTGGGCTTTGCCGGTTTCGCCGGCCGCCGGGGTTTGATAACGCCGGGTTTACCGTGCTTGTGGGCAGATTTGGGTGCCCCATGCACACGGGGGGCCTTGACCGTTTTGGGCACGCGACGCAGGTGCGGCCGAACGTGACGGCGAATCTTCGGTCCTACCGGATAGTGGCGCGCCCAAGTATGGATTACCGGGCTGAGGCACGGGTAGAGCGTGGGGTTTGAGATGACGTGCGTGACTACGGTTTCGTCGTCGTCCACATCTTCAACGGCTTCGCGTAAGGCGGCGAGTTCGTCGGCGTAAGCCCGGTCCTGACCCAACTGCCGCAGAAGAACGCCTACCGGTACGGCCTCGGCGAGTGCCTGCTCGGCTTGCTCATCCTCCGTGCTGTCAGCCGAAAGCAGCGTCTGCAACGCGTCCGTGGCCGCCGCCTGAAACTCCGCCGGCGTAAGCTGCCCATCCTGATTGCGGTCGCACGCCTCCCATGACAGCATCAATATCATTGAGGCCATTTGCTGTCCGTTGGCCAACTCGCGAGCATCGATGCGACCGTCTTGGTTGGCGTCAAGGTAAGTCACCTCCGCCGCGAACCTCTGCCCCCGTGCGGACGTTGCTTCACTTGCCGAGGCGGCGGCATTGGCCTGCGCACACACGCACAGCGACCCCGTCATCACAACCAGCACACTCCAAACGACACGACTCATGATAACCCTCCCTCATTGCGGCGATGCATCTGCACTGCAAAACGCCGACCCGTGCGGATCATTGCCACGCTTGTGGTCCGAAGAAGACTCGGCCTCGTGTACCAATGACTTTTAATCGGCACCACCGCCCCTGTGGATTAGCGGGCAGATCACTTCCTCCCTGCTTCGCGTTCGTCCGATACGTTGCACTGCAAACATCAAATGCCGTTTTTGGTCCGAGACTTCCGCCGGATAAACCAAAAAAACACGCCAGAATCGTGCGCGGCGGGCGATTCGTATTGTAAGTTAAGTCTTTCAGGGGGCTGCGCTGCCCCGCAGTCTCCCGCGAAGGTCCGACCAGGGTTTTGCAGGAGTCGCACATGCGCTCGAACACCAGCAAGCCGCGGATGATCCGGAGCAAACAAAACTCCGCCGCCGGTCGATGTCTTACTTGCCTCACCACGTCGTGGTCCGTCACATACGTTAGGGTCCCTGCCGCATGGCAAGGCCCCCGGTTTCCCACAGCGTTGCGCGCCCAGAGTCGCCCACATTAAGTAGCTACGCGTCCTGACGTGCTATCCACCCGAGCCATGAGCACAAAAGGCCGTCGATTTAATCGCTCATAGGGATCCCCTATGTAGCGTCACCCCTTGTGGGTGACGAAGAACGAGGGCCTGTGGGTGACAAGAACGAGTCTGCGCCGCCCACAAGAGGCGACGCTACAGATCAAATCGACAGCCTGGCAAGCGGCGGGGCCCGCAAGGGTCTGCGTCCGCGGGACGATGAGTCGTTTCAGGACGTCACTGGGCTCGCTACGGGGAGGGCACCCCGCACCCCGAGCGTTTCCCGCCAGACTCGGTCCAGGGCGGCGTGAAACCGCCCGAGGTGAAACGCCGCGCCGACGCGTTCCCGTGCCGATCGACCCATGGCCATGCGAAGTCCCGCGTCGGAAATAAGGCGCGTTAAACGTTTGGTTAACGCGTCGACGTCGCCGGGTTCGATAACGAAGGCTTCGACGCCGTCGGTAACCGTCTCGGGAATGGCCCCCACGTTGGTGACCACCGACGGTAGCCCCCAGGCCATCGCTTCCAGTAGAGCCAGTGGCAGGCCCTCGCCGCGGCTGGGCAAGACGTGAATATCCGCGCGCCACAAGTGCGCTTGGGTCCTCTCGGGAGACAGGTGTCCGACGAGCCGAACATTGTTGCTCAGTCCCCTTTCAGCGAGCAGACGCTCCAGCAAGGCGCGGCGTTGCGGCGTGCCTCCGCCGATCAACTCCGCGCGCACCCGCACCCGTAGGGCGGGCGACAGACGGGCGACTGCCTCGATCAGATCCTCCGGGGCCTTGCCGCTCGATAGATCGCCGACGCAGACTATCCTTAACGGCTTGAGGCGCCGGGGTGCCCGGCGCCGGTCCGCGAGCGGCACGCCGTTGGGGACCACGCGGATTCGCTCGGGGCGCACAATCGTCGCCAGGCGCTGCTGCCAGACCTCGCCCAGGACGATGATCCGCTGGGCCATTCTCAGGTGCGCGATGACAAACTTCCGCCTCAGCCCGCTCAGACTGCTCACGAACTCGTGAAAGTACCCGCCGTGGATGTGCAACATCACCGGACGAAGTAGCATTCGGGCGATGAGCATGTCGGGTATCGAACGGTAAAAGGTCCGATAGCTGCACGTGTGCAGGTGGACCAGCGCCGGACGGTGACGGATGATGGCACCCACCAGGCGCAGCAACAACAGCAAATGGGCCAGGACGGCCTTTGGCAGCGAACGATCAGAGGACGTGGTCTTGGTATTGTCGAACGGAACCACGCGCCAGCGCCAGGTCAACTCGCCGGCCAACATGTGCCGGCAAACCGCCCCCATACCCCCACTGGCCGAAAACGGTCCCACCACCAGAACCCTCGGAGGACCTCCAGAACTGTTTTCGCCCTTGCCACTCAAGGTCAGGCAACCAACTCCTCGGCCAGCTCCCGGCCGAAGCGCTGGCGGAGGCGACCCAGGATGTCCTTGTGAATCTGGCTGACGCGGGACTCGGACAGGTTGAGCACCGAGCCAATCTCGGCCATGGTAAGCTCTTCAAAGTAGTAGAGAACGAGCACGAGGCGTTCCTCGCGCGAGAGCCCCTTGGTAATGTGGTCAGAGAGCAACTCCCGGGAAATGGGCGTAGCCGGGTCGCTGCGATGGTGGTCGCCGACGTCCCAGGTTCGCGTTGAGGATCGGCCATTGCGGTCAGCCGGCGGCTCCATAGCACTGAAATGGACCTCTTTGCCCAACTGTGATAGGCGGCACAGGCTGTCGTAGCGTGCCTGGCTGACGCCCATGCGTCTGGCGATCTCGCCGTGGCCGGGCGGATGGCCGTTCTCGGCATCGAGCATTTCCTTGACGTACAGGCGGCGCTTCTCGAAGGTTCGCACGGTGCGGCTCTGTGGATCGAGGCTGCGTAGCCAGTCCATAACCGCGCCCGAAATGCGCTGCTGGCAGAAGGTTTCGAACTTCGCCTTGCGCTCGGGATCGAACGCTTCCACGGCTTCGATAAGCCCGTCGAAGGCGGCGCTGCATATTTCGTCGTAGGAGATTTGGGCGGGAAGCTTACGCGAGAGCCTTGCCGCATGGGTGTGAACCAGGTGGCTGTAATGGACCACTAGCACGTTGCGGTCCTCGATCTTGCGGCGTCGCAAATACCGCTTCCATGTCCTCTCGATTGTGTTTGTTTTGGGGGTCTTTCCGTTTGCCTCTGCCGTCCGAGCCATGGTCGTGGGTCTCCAGCTACGAGTCAGAACCGCCTACCGCGTACGCCCGCCGTCGGCCAAGGCGGACGCCCCTCAGAATGGTGTCCCCCTCCGGGCACAGAAAACTCCTCTGATACCGCTCGAGTTAAGCACAGTTGAATATCGGACTAAGTGATCGGGACCATCGCCGTTACGCTCGCTCGCCTAACCCATAGTCATCGGAATGCCGGGGCGGTGACTTCACATGTTCTCACTGACTCCGGAAAAGTCGGCCGCGCCGCACCGCGGGAACCAGCCATCACCCCGAGTTGGTGCCGCCTCAGGGGACTGGTAAGCGACCCGAACGTCAGTGTTGGGCCGGCACGAATCCAACGCTGGCAAAGGTCCCGGGCATCAGAATCCGTAGCCGTTCTTAGCGTGCGTGCGCGCGGGAGCGGTTTTCGCGTCAAACCGTTGACAACCCAAGGCGAAGTGCTAGATTGCCCCGCTGGACATCCAAACATCCGTACGAGGTTGCCCGGCGGTCTCTTTGGGCGGCGGATGTGGGGGCTCATAGCTCAGTGGGCTAGAGCGCGGCGCTGATAACGCCGAGGTCCGAGGTTCGAGTCCTCGTGGGCCCATTGGAAGCAGGTGAAACCTTGGCTCATGTTTCAAGGAAAGCGCACATGAAAGCGGTACTCGAAGAACTAGGGATTAAGCCGGTCAACTCAGGCGCGTGCT
>JAUWNF010000597.1 GCA_030612785.1 Phycisphaerales bacterium | reverse complement strand
GGCGACAGCACGCAACAGCGCGTACGGGCCCCACCCAGTCCAGCGCAGAGTCGCGGGCTTTGGTGTCGCGGCCGGCGTCCCCGCCGGCCGAACGGCCTGCGAGACGCAGGCCGCTACAAAGCGGCGGCTACCTTGCGCTGTACTGCCAGTCCCTGCGGGCTTTGAGGCTGTGAACACGCGTATTCCTCCTTGGTTCAGTACGACACATCATGCGAAGGGGAGTTCTCCAGTCAACCCATCCCCAATCCGAAATCCGCAATCTGAACCCTCCGATCCTCTACGCGGTTAACTCACCCTCGGGTAAGCTGTGAACCGGGGCCTCCGAGAGAACCGCGCGCAGGCAGGTTTCGATGGTTTGCGGGTCTCGGCTCAGGTGATACTCGGCGATCCGCCGTCCGCCGGGATGCTCGACGAACGAGAGCGCGGCCACCGAACGGGTCACGTCGAGGAAAACGTCGCACGCGCGCAGCAAAACGGTTTCCGTCCGCGTTTTATTCGCTCGGACCTTGAATTGCATCAACTCGGCGCTTCCCGGCGCGAAGCGGAAATAGCTACGACGCCCCAGGAAACCGGCAGCGTAGACGTAGGCGTACGCGACCAACACCGCGGCCACAACGATGAAACTGACGTTGTTCAAAGCCTGCCAGTTACCCGTCACAAACGCGTCGCGTACGTCAGCAAGCGCACCGACTGCCAGTACCGCAACGATCGCCCCGGTCCACCACCCCCCGCCAACGGAGAGCGGCACCACCCGCGGGTGGAACCCGGCGGTCGGAGTCTCCGGCATGGGCGGCGGGGTGTTTCTGTAGTACACGTAGAGGCGGCGCACGCTGGGAAGGTGAAGACGGGCGGCCCGGTCCAGTTCGTCCACCACCGGGTCCGGGCGGCGGCCCAACTCACCCCGTAGGATACCGTAGCGGTGCAAGTGCAGGGCAACCCGAACCCACCGCCCGGCGCGGGCGTCCGCCGTGGCCTGCTCGAGATCGGCGCGGGCCGTCCGAGTCGACCGGACCCACGCAGGAACCGAAACCGCCAGGACGTATATCACTCCCCCCCCCAATAGGAGCAGATAACGCAGTAAGTACTGGAGGCCGCCCGGGAGGATCGGCATAACCGTAGTCCACGGCCAGAGGCGCTCGCCACGCGCATCGGCCCACAGTAGCACGGCCACAAGAGGCAGGACAATCAGGAACACTGCCGCAAGCGCCACGCGCGGCGGCACCCGGGGCGCAGCCGGACGCTGTACCCACCAGACACTGACTTCTCCGACACGCTCGAGCTTCATCGCCACCCACACCTGATTCCTGTGCAAACCTGGGAGCGCTGCGCCAGGGTGAGGAAATGGTACGACATTTTGGGTAAGATATGAACTCTCTACCGCAGCCGTGGGGTTGCGGTTTTTTGGTGAGACGAACGGCAATGGGTTTTCACCCCGCACAATCTGACGCGCCGGACCTGAACCGGGAGCACTCCAGCGAACTGCGTAACGTGGTTCGCATGGCCGTCCCCCTGGTCATCGCCACGTCCACGCGCATGATCATGGACGTGTCGGACTACATCATGATCAGTTGGGTGAGCAGCGACGCCCAAGCCGCCATCCTGCCGGCCCAATTGACCATCTTCACCTACATCGTGCTCGGTTTCGGCATTCTTTCGATGGTGAACACGCTGGCGGCCCAGAGTTTCGGGCGGAGGCGCTACTCGGACTGCTCCGCCTATGCCTGGCAGGGCCTGTATCTGACGGTGCTTTTTGCCGGCGCGGGTTGCCTGATGTGGCCGGTGCTGCCGTGGCTGATCCGGGTGGTCGACCACAGTCCGGCGGTGCAGACGATGGAGCTGGCCTACACCCGAGTGGCGGTGCTCACTATCGGTCCGACACTGGCTGGTGCGGCACTCAGCGGGTTCTTCAACGGGGTTCACCGTCCGCTGGTGACCATGTGGTCGGCCATCGAAGCGGTGGCGATCAATGCGGTGGTGAGCTATTGCCTGATCTTCGGCGCCTTCGGTTTGCCGGAGATGGGCATCGTGGGGGCGGCGTACGGCACGCTGGCGGGCGGGTGCTATCGCATGATTCGGCTGACCTGGTCCATGTGTGCCACCTCGTGTCACCGCCGGTTCGAGTCTCGCCGGACCTGGCGGTTTGACTGGGACAAGACGCGGGCCATTCTGCGGATCGGCGCGCCCACCGGTTTACAGTGGCTCAGTGACGTGGTGGTGTGGTGGGCATTCGTGAACATTCTGGTGGGCAAGTTCTTCGGGACCGTCCATCTGATCGCCTCCAACACCGCCTGGCAATACTTGCGTATCGCCTTCCTACCTTGCATCGGCATGGGCATCGCGATCACCTCTCTGGTCGGCAAGGTCATTGGCCAGGGCGATAAGGACCGGGCGGTCCGGCTGACCCGTATCGTGGTGCTGCTGGTCAGCGGGTACATGGGCGTCTTCTCGCTGCTTTACCTGTTCGGTGGGTCGTGGTTGATTTCGCTGCTGAGCGACAATCCCGAGGTGATCCGCATCGGGGGCGGGGTGATGATCTGCGCCGCGGCGTTTCAACTCTTCGATGGGCTGGGCATCACCTACACCAGCGCCCTGCGTGGAGCGGGAGACACCTTTTGGCCGTCGATGCTGTTCGGCGGCAGCCACTGGGTGATCCTGATCGGCGGCGGGTGGGCGGTGGCGCACTACAGACCGGAGTGGGGCAGCA
>JAUWNF010000394.1 GCA_030612785.1 Phycisphaerales bacterium | reverse complement strand
ACATTGAATCACCGTGGACGATAGAATCGACAGCCCCTGAACCGCTGGGCTGTTATCACAAGCCCCGGCCTTCTTGCCATAGGGCACGGATAAACTGGGAAATACCGGTTTGCCCGAGGACCCGCGCCGTCCAGCTACCAGAGAACGCCCTCGATATACCAAAAGGGCAGCGAAACGCGTGCGCCTAAAGGCACGACTACCCAGATACAGACCGCGATGATCAGCGCCAGCATCACGGCGTATTCCGTGGCGGTCGGGCCATCCTCGGACGCGAGAAAACGTTCCACCATGTCGTGCACAACTGAGTTCCTCTCGAGACGCGAGCGCCTTCCCGGTTCCTACGCAATATTCCGCCTCGCGGACCGACCCGTGACGTATGCGAGACCCTAGCGCGGCTACCTGCTACATCTACGATTCGCAACGGGGGATGGCAAAGTACACCAGGACGGAATGGGCCGATTACCGATAAACGCCGCGTCCAACGCGACTCAACGGCGTTTTCCGGTAGACGAGCTCACGAAACCGTGTCCGGACTCGTTCTTACCTATCCTACCACGCCGCCGCAGTCTGGAGTTGGAGGGAATTGGTGGGCTGCGTCCCGGCGAGCCGGGACTTCACCTGCCCTACCAATGCTTCAACCTACCCTACGCTTCTGTAGCGTCGCCCCTTGTGGGCGGCGCAGCCCCATCTTTCGTCACCCACAAGGGGTGACGCTACATTGGAAATCGCCATGGACGATAGAATCGACAGCCACGCGCGGCAGCGGTTCGGGTCAGACCACGCTGATCCGTTTGCGGCCGCGGCGACGCTTGCGGTTGATTAACCTGCGGCCCTTGGCGGTTCGCATACGGGCGCGAAAGCCGATCTGCCGTGCCCGCTTGATTTTGCTGACTCGTCTCGGATAGTGCATGGTCGAACCTCAATCGCGACAGAAGCCACCGCCCCCTCACCTCGCCGATCGCTCATGCGAACAACGAGGACTTGCCGAACAAAACCTCCTGTCGACGTCCGCCACCTGGTGAGGAGATAAACTACTCTATCCCGGATTGCCGCCGTCCGCAAGGGCCTCCGCCAGCCGATCCTTGCCAACCCAGTGCTCGCTCACCCCTCAACTGATGGGTGTCACGTTCAAGGATCGTGCCACCCTGCTACTGATCGTCGAAAGCGGAGAACCCCTTGGCGACCAAATCCTGGATGTCGATCAGCCCGACCAGCTTGCCGTCGTCGTTCACTACCGGCAACTCGTCGAGGCGATACTGCTGCATCGGGCGCAGCGCCTCGGCGACCCGGTCGGTGGCGCGGGCCGTCTTGGGCGTGTGGGTCATGACCTCGGCTATTAGTGTTCGCTCCGGATCGATGGTGCCGGGGCGGAGGCGGAAAAGATCACCGTGGGTAAAGATGCCGACCAACTTGCCCTCGCGGTCCACGATCGCGGCGGCACCCGCACGGCGTGGGGCGCGCATGACCGCCTCGTAGTAATCGCTCAACGTTCCGTCGATCTCGACCACCGGACAGTCCGCCCCGGTCCGCATCACCTCCGAGACCCTCATCAGGCTACGCCCCAAGGCCCCGCCCGGATGGTAGGCCGCATACTGCTCCGGCTGGACGTTCTTAAGTTCCATGACGGTCAGTGCCAGGGCGTCGCCCACGGCCAACATTGCCGCGGTCGAGGAACTCGGGGCCAACCCGAGCGGGCACGCTTCCGGCGTGTCGCCAATGTCCAGCACGATGTCGGCCAGCCCCGCGCAGTGCGCTTCCGGATTCGCGGTGACCAGGATGACCACGCAGCCAAGGTTCTTCAGAGCCGGAAGCAGGCTTACCAACTCCTGCGTCTCGCCGCTCTTGCTCAGCGCGATCACCACGTCCTGCGACTGGATGGTTCCCAGGTCGCCGTGGAGCGCCTCAACGGGATGAAGGCAGTACGCCGGGGTGGCCGTGCTGGACAGGGTGGCTTGAATCTTCTTCCCGATGTCACCGGCCTTGCCCATGCCCGTTACCGCCACTCGCCCCCGGCAGTCCAGCATCGCCCGCACCGCGTGCACGAAGGAGTCGCCCAATCGCGCGCACGCCGCGGCGATGGCCTTTTCCTCCCGGCGCAGAACGTTGCGCCCCAGCTCCAGAACTTGTTCGGGATCGAGACCCTCGCCCGGGGTCGCGCGTCCGGCGTTGTTGACCGCGGTTTCCATGGCCAACCATTATGGTTCAATCCCGCCGTAACCACAACTCAGGGCCGGGCTTCCGGCGGTTCGGGAGAGGGCTGCGTCGTGGGCTCCGCCGCCCGCAGAAGGACTTCGAGCCCGTGCTTGGCCAAATGCTCTTTGACTCGTCTGGCGTGGGCAAATGCGTTCTCACCCCGAGGGAGGAGCACGGCATGGGCGCCGGGGTCGCGTGCCAGACGAAAGCGGAGGTGTCTCTCGAGTTCGCCGAGCGTCATCGGCCGTCCATCTACTTGGAGTTCTCCGGCGGCCCCAACGCTACCGACCGTTCGGCCGCGCCGGGCGCCGCTGATCCGAAGGGCACACGCGGTGCCCAGTGGCGGAATCTGCTCCGGATCAGCCTCCAGCCACAAGGCCGCGTTGTCAGCGGTGTGTGTCTCCGGCAGCGCGATCACCGCGGAGGCGAAATCGACCACGCAGATGACCGTCCCTTCCCGGTCGGCGGCGAAACCGCCGTCGGGCAGGCGACGTGAGCCGGCGAAGACCCAATCGCACCGTTCCATGTGCCGACCGCTACCAGCGTGCCGCATCCACTCGTGCACCCCGAACACCTGCTCCGTCCCATCGGTCCGGACAACCACGTCGATGCGTAGCGGCGCGCCGCGCGCCGCGACCCAACGTCGGCTTTGGGGGTCGCAGTGCACCGGTGCGCCCGGCTCCAGTCCGATCAGCCCCAGCGCCTCGAAGATGTGCTGCGGACGGGCGTGCACCGCGACGATGCTTTCGTGTTCGCGCGTTCGCAGCGTGCAGGCGAACAACTCCAACGGTCCCCGCCGCAGGACGACGGTACCGTCGAGTTCGACGATGGAACGAGTCCAATTGATGCGGAGCCCGGGTGCGTACGAGGCGATGCGGTCGGCAGGAGGCTCTGCGGGGGCTCGGTCGGCGGGTGCTGAAGTCTGCCCCGTGACCGGTGAGCAAGAAAACAGCGCGATGGCGACCATGCACGCATCACGCTTCTGGAACCACTTGCTTTTCATGTGCCCGAACACTCAAAGGGTACAGAGTACTAGTCGCGGGCACCGAACGTGGGAAAGGCCTCCTCTTCCGTCTCGCGGGTGATGATGATCGTCGGCTTGACCAGGATCAGCAACACCTGCTCGTCCTTGACCAGCGTGCGGTTAGAGTACAGCCGCTTGAGGACCGGGATCTTGGACAGGATAGGCACGCCGGCCTCGATCTCGACCTCTTCGGTGGACTTCATGCCGCCGATGAGCAAGGTGCCACCGTCGGGCACCGAGACCGTGGTTTCCAACTGCTGCACCTGCCGGTTGGGCAACTGAATAAACCCACCGCCGGCGGCCGCCCCCGCGGCACCACCGCTGTAAGGGAACTCCTGAATGCTGTCCAGGGTGGCCACCCCGGGTCGTAGCGTCATGGTCACGTAGCGTTTCTTAGGACCCACGGTCGCTTGAACATCGAGCACCGTGCCCGTGAGGATCTGGTTGGTTGTCGGCTGTTGGGCAACGGCGTCCTGGTCCACAACCGCCACGACGTCTGAAACGTAGGACTGCTCGCGCAGGACGCCGATCCACGACCTCTGCCCGTTGAACAACACCAGGCGCGGAGCGCTCATGGTGCTCCCCCGACGGTCTACCTGCGTGGCCCGCAGGAGGAAATCCACTTGAATGCCGTCCAGGAAGCTGCCGAACACCTGGAGGGCGGAAAACCCCTGCCCGCCCAGCGAACCCGGAATGCTGGTTGACTGCGTCGCCGTCAGGTCCAGCACGTTGTTGAGCATGGGGATAGGCGTCATCCGGGAACCGCTGGAAAAAGGCCCGGACGGCGGCGGAACCATGGCCACCGAGCCGTAAGCCTGCCTGACGCCCTGCGTCGGGAGGAGGTTGGCGACCCCGACACCCGGTACCGCCGGGGTGAAACC
>JAUWNF010000327.1 GCA_030612785.1 Phycisphaerales bacterium | reverse complement strand
TTAAGGAGAATAACTATCCCGAGCAGTTGACCTACGGGCTGATCGGTAGTTGTACGAACTCCTCCTACGAGGACATGGGGCGGTCCGCGGCCCTGGCGGAGCAGGCCAAGAAAGCCGGAATCAAGTTCGCCGCCCCGCTGCTGGTGACGCCCGGCTCCGACCAGATTCACAGCACCATCGCACGCGATGGGCAGATGGAGACGCTCACCTCGGCCGGCGCCACGGTGCTGGCCAACGCCTGCGGACCGTGCATCGGGCAGTGGCAGCGTGAGGACGCCGCCGCGGGCACGCGCAACTCCATCATCAACAGCTACAACCGAAACTTCAAACGCCGCAACGACGGCAACGCCGACACGTTCTCCTTCATCGCCAGTCCCGAGATTGTTACCGCCCTGTCCATCGCCGGGCGACTGAGCTTCAATCCGCTCACCGACCAACTGGAAACGCCCGAGGGCAAGCGGGTCAAGCTGGACCCGCCCCAGGCCGACGAACTGCCCGCCAGGGGTTTCGAGGCCGGGCTGGCCGGTTACGAAGCACCGGCTCAGGACGGTTCGACCGTTCAGGTCGTTATCGGCCCCACGTCCGAGCGCTTGCAGAAGCTGGAGCCCTTCGCGGCATGGGACGGGCAAGACCTCGTTGATCTGCCGCTGTTGGTGCAGGCCCGCGGCAAGTGTACGACCGACCACATTTCGCCCGCCGGTCCGTGGCTGCGCTTCCGAGGCCACCTGGACAACATCAGTGACAATATGCTCAACGGAGCCGTTAATCGCTTCACCGAGGAGTCCGGTAAGGGCAAGAACTTCTTCACCAATGAATCCGGCATGAAGTTGACCGAGATCGCGCGGGACTACAAGAAGCGCGGCGTCGGCTGGGTGGTGGTGGGCGATGAGAACTACGGCGAGGGCTCCTCGCGCGAGCACGCCGCCATGTCGCCGCGCTTCCTGGGCTGCCGGGCGGTCATCGTGCGCGGCTTCGCCCGCATCCACGAGACCAACCTCAAGAAGCAAGGCGTCCTACCGCTGGTGTTCGCCGATCCGGCCGACTACGAGAAGGTCCGCGAGGACGACCGCATTTCCGTTCTGGGTCTGGCCGACCTCGCACCCGGCAAGAACCTCGGCGTGGCGCTCAAGCACGCGGACGGGACCTCCGACCGGTTCGAGGTGCGGCACTCGCTGACCGCCAAGCAAATTGACTGGTTCAAGTCCGGTTCGGCTTTGAATGCGATCGCCGCGGCCCTGGGAACCTGACGGCAGGTAGAATCGGCCTTGCGGCGCACATATCCTCCGATTTGGAAGACCCGGCTCCCGGATGGTTATAGGACGTTCCGGGCGCTTTCTGCCACTGTTACGGTTTGTCACGGAAGGGGGGAATCCCCCGAATTCTCCGGCTGTAGCGATTACATCGGTCTTCTTGCTAAATCCGAATAGTCAGGTGCCGATGATTCCTGACACTGAGCGCAGGCCAACCCCGGCCTCGCGCGGGTCCGTCGTCGCTGATCGGGGGAAACTCGATGCCCAACGACCGCGCCAAGGACGTTCTGACCACCGGGCAAGTTGCCAAGGTATGCAAGGTCGCCCCACGTACGGTGGCGAAGTGGTTCGATAGCGGGCAGCTTCGAGGCTATCGCATCCCCGGCAGCAAGGACCGCCGCATCCCCCTCAACCAGTTGGTGCGGTTCATGCAGGCCCACGGTATCCCGCTCGAAGGGCTTGAGACCGGGCACATCCGCGTCCTGATCCTCGACGAGGAACACGAGTTCGCCACTTTGCTCCGCGACACGCTCAACGCGGAGGGCAGGTATGTAGTGGATATCGCCACCACGATCTTTGAGGCCGGCGTTCTTACCCAAAACAACCGTCCCCACGTCATCGTCGCCGACGTTTCCATGCCCGGCCTGCAGTCCAGAAGGCTCTGTCAGTTCCTACGCACCAGCGAAGAGTTCCAGGGTATCAAGCTGATTGCCGTGAGCGGGGCGCTTACCCAAGGCCAGGGGGCGGCGCAGCTTCAGAACGGTTTTGATGCTTGCCTTCCCAAGCCCTTCGAAGTCCGCCAACTCACCAAGGTCATTGATGAGGTTGCTTCGGGCACCGCCTAGCCCCCGCGCTTGAACTGGAACTGGTTGCGCGCCTTGATCTGCTTGGGGTCGAGCCACGACCACATGTAGTCCACCATGCGCTGCTGCCCCAGCACACGAGCGACGGTCGGCTGATACAGCTTCAGCTTCTGCTCATCGAGCGGCGATTCCTTGATCCACTCGGCGACGACCACCGTGCCCGATTCTGGAATGGCGAGCACCCGCAGGCGCGACTCCGCCGCACCTGCGTTCTGCATCTCGAAGCAAGCCTCAATGAAGGCTTCGTTGACTTCTCCGATCTCGCGGACGTTCTCGACGGGCTCGCCGTTGATCAACCGGCGGCCCACGGAAACGACGTCGCGGAGTCCCGCTTCGCGGGCCCACTCGCCCACGGTCTCGTTGTACAGTTTAATCTTCTCCTGAAGCGACGTATCGGCTTCCCAGGCAGCCTGTAGCCCGCCCTCCAGCGCTTTATCCTGAAACCCCTTCGCCGCCGCCTGCGCCTCTTCGTACGCCCGCGCGAAGCGCAAATCCGCTACAACCCGATCGCGGACCTCGTCGAGTTCGCGCGCCGGCCTTTCGCCGTCGAGTTCCACGGGGCGGAAGACGTAGATGTTCCCGTCCACATCGCTCATCGCGTACGGACAGGTCTGGTACAGTGCCAGGTAAGTCTGAAGGTCCACACCAGCGGCGTCGTCACCGGTCGGAATCGTCGCCAGCCCTTCGACGTTGAACACCACCTGCGTGAACGTGATCGGTGGGCCACTGGGATTGGCCAACAAGGCCGACCCAATACTAGGAACATCGCGGACGTTTTCCGGCGAGATCCAGTCCGTGGTCGAAATCGTTACCCCCTCCACCCCCGGCAGGCCGGCCGGCGCGCCGGCCAGGATCTGCGCATAGTGGTCCATCTGCTTGACCATCTCAACTGGGGTCTTGTACCCGTTGGTGTTGACTTCCGCGTGGTACCACGGCTCGACGGTCTGCTCGCGCAGCCAGTTTGCGATGGCTTCGGCCCGTTGGACGGCGTGCTTGCGGCGGACTTCGCGAATCGCCACCTCCTTGGCTTCGACCCACTTGGTGAAAAAAGAAGACTCCTCCTCCGCGCCTTCCGCCGGGGCGGAGTTGGGTTGCGTGGCGGGTGCGGAGCCAGGCTGCGTAGTGGATGCGCCGTCTCCATCAGCCGGCTGGGTGCCGGCGTCGTCTTCCGCTCCCTCTTCCGGCGGGTGGCGAAAGGCCGGGTCCTGCTTGTGGCCCCGCCAATACCGATTGGCTTCCCACTCCAGTTTCTGCTGATCGATGGACAGGGTCTCCTCGATCCTCTGCGGGTCGATCTTCGCGTATTGAACCTTGACGCGTGGCGGGAGCACGTAGCCGAAGTTCAATCCCGTCCCCGAACGCTTCTGGTTTTTGTACTTGTCGAATTGCTCCCGCATCTCCGTCTCGGGGAAGACCTCTGCGGGATTCTCAAACATCTCCGCCCGCCAGACGACCGCTTTGACCTCAACCTGGTTGAAAACGTCGGCAGCACGACGGCGGACTTCCGCCATGCTCACCGTGCCGGCTTGGGCCATTTTCTCTCCGTAACGGCGGACATCCGCAAAGGCCTTGGCGGCGTCGTAGACGATTGCGGGCTTGACGCTGAGCTGGAAGGCCACTCGCTCCACCGTTGGGGCGCGTAGCCCCCGCCTGCCCAGGTCTTCCCGGTGTTGTCGAAGCACGGTGTCTACGTAGGGCTTGCTGGAGTGTATGCCCATGCGACGAGCTTCTTTTTGGAGCAGGAGCCAACTTAGCTCGTCGAGATCGAACCGCTGCAACTGCCCGAGAGGACGCCGCCAATCGAGAGCCAGGCGCTCGAGGCACCTGGTGTGCAGGCGCACGCGGTTCAGCTCTTTCCCGGTGATGTCGCCGGCTACGGACGTGGCGATCACCCCTGCGCGCAGATCCGGGCGCATGAGAGCCTCCAACGCCGAGCCGCCGAGCCAACTTATCAGCAACAAGCACATGGAAACCGCCAGTATCTTTTTCATGTGCTTGCGGAAAAACTTCATCATCGTGACGTAACTCCTTTATTCATCTGTGCTTAAGTGCGAAGCCGCAAAGCCAGACATCTTAGCAGGAACGGCGACAAAAGCAACCGCCGCCCCCTGGCTTTGCCAACGGGTGTCCACCGGTCGATTTGACAGACCCTATCGATCTTGCTACTTGCCTTCCGGACTGAGATCATCGAGCCCAATAACATGACTGTAGCGTTTGCGGCGGGCGGTCGATAATGCCCACAAGATACGTTACCCAACACCGACCCGCCAGCCTAAAAAGGGAACGCAAAGTTGGCCAAGAGATCGCAACCTAATGGTACAGCGTTAGTTATCGTCGAATCGCCCGCCAAGGCCAAGACGATCAACAAATACTTGGGCTCCGGCTACGTGGTCAAGGCTTGCGTCGGACACATCCGGGATTTGCCCGACAAGGAACTCGGCGTCGACATCGAAAACAACTTCATCCCCACTTACCACGTCAGTCCGGACAAACGGAAAATCATCAAGACCCTGACAACGGCAGCAGCCAAGGCAGACACGGTCTACCTCGCCACCGACCGCGACCGTGAGGGGGAGGCGATCGCCTGGCACCTGCTCGAAGCCTTGGGGCTCGCCCCCGCTCATACCCGCCGGGTGGTCTTCCATGAAATCACCAAGTC
>JAUWNF010000523.1 GCA_030612785.1 Phycisphaerales bacterium | reverse complement strand
AAGCAGGTCCGAACGCTCAAGCGCTTATCGGACAGTTGGCACAGGCGGCGGAGTGCGTTGAGAAGGACGATCTCAGTGCTCTTGCGAAGATGCACGGGTGGTGTGAAGTCCTGGTTGAAGCCACCCGCCCCGATGCCGCGGCGTCCTGCTCGACGCTGTTTGAATCCGCCTCCTCTATGGTGCAAACCCTGGAAACGCTCATTCTCGGTGAAGCCGAGAATCCCGACCAAGCCATCGCTTTAGTCATCGAGGCCGTTTCCACGTTGAGCGGGTCCGCGTCGTCGTCGGCCCCTAGCCTGGAGTCAGCGGGAGCGGACATCGATGAAAGCGATGCCGAGGTGGCCGCCAAGCTGGCCAAGGTCTTCGACGAGGAGGAGACGCCGGTCCCTGAAACCCCAACTCCCGCGATTGAATATGAATCGGAACCGCTGGTCCTCGGTGAAAAGGAGACCGAATTCGTCAAGGGTTTTGTCGAGGAAGCCCTCGAACACGTCGAGGCGATTGAAACGGCGGTGCTGGAGGTCGAGAAGTCGCCGGAGGATTCCGCCAAGATCGATGATCTGTTCCGCCCATTCCACACTATCAAGGGGATGGCAGGGTTCCTGAACTTGCGCGACGTCAACTGCCTCACCCATGAAGTCGAGACCTTGCTCGATCAAGGCCGCAAAGGTGAGCGTAGGATCACGCCGGACCTGATCGACCTCATTCTCGAGGTGGTGGACATCCTCAAGATCCAGATCGACTCGATCGCCGCGCATCTGGCGGACCCCCAGGGTGAGACGGTGCCGCAGCCGCCCGTGGCAGAGATGATCAGCCGGCTCCGGGCGCTGGCGGCGGGCATCGGCGGCGCGCCGGCTTCTTCGCCGCCGGCGGAGCAGCCTGTTGAAACCGCACCGGCGGATAAGCCGCAGACCGCCGCGCTGGTCCCCGAAGCATCGGTCAGCGGGCCGGGAAAGCCATCGCCCCAGCCGGTCCAGAAAACTCCATCGGCCGACCAAGCCGCGCCCGGCGGGCGGAGTTCGGCCGGTGACCAATCGGTGCGCATCGAGACCGCCAAGCTGGACGCGCTGGTCGATATGGTCGGCGAATTGGTCATCGCCCAGACTCTGGTCGGAGCCAACTCCAAGATCACCGACGACCCCAAGTTGGCCAAAGACACCGCGCAGGTCGCCAAGATCGTTCGGGACGTGCAGGAAGTGGCCATGGCCATGCGCATGATTCCCATCGGTCCGACGTTCCAGCGCATGGCCCGTCTGGTCCGGGACGTCTCCCGCAAGGCCGGCAAGAAGGTCGAACTGGACATCTCCGGCGAGGACACGGAACTGGACAAAAACGTCATTCAGCAGATCGGCGATCCGTTGGTGCACATGGTGCGCAACGCGGTGGACCACGGCGTCGAGCTGCCGGAGGAGCGCCTGGCCGCCGGCAAACCCGAAGGCGGGCACGTGCACCTCAACGCCTTCCATCAGGGAGGCAACATCGTCATTCAGATTCAGGATGACGGGAAGGGTCTCGACCGCGAAAAGCTCATTGCCAAGGGGATCGAAAAGGGCATTGTCCAACCCGGCGAGGAGCTTACCGACGAACAGGCCTACGCGCTGATCTTCGCCCCGGGGTTCTCCACCGCCGCCGAGGTCACGGACATCTCCGGACGAGGCGTCGGCATGGATGTGGTCCGCCGGAACATCGAACAGTTACGCGGCCGAACCGAGATCACCTCCGAGAAAGGACACGGGAGCACGTTCTCGATCTGCCTACCGCTGACGCTGGCGATCATCGACGGCATGGTCGTTCAAGTCGGCAGTGAGCGGTTCATTTTCCCGACGATCACGATTGAGCAGGCTCTGCGTCCCCTGTCCGAGCACATCACCACCGTGCAGCATAAGGGCGAGATGTTGATGGTGCGCGGTCAGCTCATTCCGCTGATCCAACTGGGCCAACTGTTCGGTCTGACCGGCCGCATCGACCCGTGCGAGGCCATGGTGGTCATCGCTCACTGCGAGGGGCGTCAGATCGGGGTGATAGTGGAAGAGCTTATCGGGCAGCAACAGGTAGTCATTAAGACCCTGGGGGAACGATTCGAGGGGCTCCGCGGCATCTCCGGGGCTGCCATCCTCGGCGACGGACGGGTGGGGCTCATTCTGGAGACGACGGGGCTCGCCGCGGTGCACAACACATGGCGTCCGCCCGCTGTCCAGGCCGAGACCAGTCCTTCGCCAACACTGACCCGTGAAGCAGACGAGGAGCGGGAACAGGAGGCATTATCGGCAGCGGGTGCCGAGGCCGGCGCGCAGGCCACGCCTGAGGAAGTGGAACACGAGCCCTTGGCCGTCGCGGCCACAGTGTAGGAGACCAGTGTTATGAATGCGGTTGCAGAAACGACCGATCAGCAGAGCAAGACCGAGGCCGTGCGGGATGTCGGCGGGAAGTACCTCACCTTCCTCCTGGACAACGAGGAGTACGGCCTGGAGATTCTGAAGGTCCGCGAGATCATCGGGATCATGGACATTACCAAGGTTCCGCAGACCCCTGACTACGTGGAGGGGGTGATCAACCTGCGCGGCCGAGTAATTCCGGTGATCGATCTGCGTGCGAAGTTCGGGCTCACCAGGACCGAGTACAACGAGGAGACCTGCATCATCGTCGTCGACGTCGGGATGATGATGGGAATCATCGTGGACACCGTTCAGGAAGTGCATGACATTCCCGCCGCCAACATCGAACCGCCTCCCAAGCTCGGGGCGGCGGTGGACACCGATTTCATCCTCGGCATGGGTAAGGTCAACAACGACGTGAAGATTCTCCTGGAGATCGACCGGGTGCTGACCTCGGACGAACTGGTGGCCCTGCAGGACGTCACGGAATCCTAGCCCGGATTTCTCACCACAGTCTCGTAGTCCCGGCGCGCCGGAAATCAGTCGGCGGGGACGTCAGCGGCTACAAACACTATCGGTGTTCCAGTGAACAAAGTCGTTGACATCGCTGATTTAGCCGTCACGGACGACCCCCGAGAGTCGCTGATCACCTACTCACTGGGCAGTTGCATCGGCATGAGCATCTGGGACCCGGAAGTTCATGTCGGGGGGATGATTCATTACATGCTGCCGGAGTCGTCGCTCTCGCCGGAGAAGGCCAAGGCCATCCCGGCCATGTGCGCCTATAACGGGATGCCCGCCCTGTTTCGGGCCGCGTACGGGCTGGGGGCGTCAAAGAAGCGAATGGTGGTTAAAGTTGCGGGCGGGTCACA
>JAUWNF010000047.1 GCA_030612785.1 Phycisphaerales bacterium | reverse complement strand
CGTGACCCGCCTCGTACCAGGAGATGGGAAGCTGGTGCTCTCGCGGCGCCGCCCTCGATGGCCCAGGTTGTCGAACTTCTGAGCACGCACTGGCCTGACCTCCTGGTTGACCCGCCGGCTCACCTGACCCCGTACGAGGTGGCCTACGAAATCGAAGCCTTCCCCCACGGCCTGTGTGAGCTGTTCGCGGCGTCCAAGGCCCTGGGTGGGTGACCACAACCTGAACCGATTCGGTTGCAGGCGCGCATCGCTGGGAACCGATAAATGGTGTTGTGGCGGCGCAAACCGAGAAAGTCGCTTTCGTTCGCGGCACCGGCCGATGCGGGTCAAAGAACCTGGTCACCCAGCTCGGTCGGCATCCCGACCTGGCCCATGTTCCGGGCAACCAGGTTTTGCCCGAGGAACTAATCGACTGGTCCAGGTTTCGCCTCCAAACGAGCGACCCGCGGATTTCCGGGGAAGCGGTCGCGGCTGCCTGTCGAGCCTACTTCCACGCTTATGGGCGGGCGCTTGCGGGAGAACGCGGAATCCTCTTACAGAAAAGCACGCGGAACGCACACCATCTTGGCACGCTGCTGGAGTACTGGCCCGACGCCAAGATCATCTACCTGGTCCGCCGTCCGCTTGGCGTGGTCGAGGCATTGATCAATGGTGCGCTCCACGATGCGCGAGGCCGAGACTACGGGTACCGTGCCGGCGTCGCGGATTCGCTCCTGCAATGGTACAACGAACTCCAAGCGTATCTGCGGTCGTCCGCCTTCGGTCATCCACGTGTGCTTCAGATTCAGTTTGAGGCCCTGGTGCGCGATCCGGGTCAAACGGTCAGTGAGATCTGCCGGTTTCTCGGCATCGCGGATGTTCCTCTACCGCCCTACGGGGGGCCGGAGGTCTTCGAGGAGCCGTTCATCCTCAATGAGGCGGAGCGGCGCTGGATCCTCGAGTCCACCAGGGACATCGTCGAGAGGTTAGGGTACGAGGCCGACACGTGGAGTTCGGCGGTTCCCACAGAAGGCGAATCCCTGGTCGAGTTGTATCCACAATGTCGGTTGGGCGCGCGGCCGCCGACGCTCGACGCGGTCGAGTTGACCAGGCGCGCTCTGGCGGAGGCGGCGGGGATGGGATGCGCGCGTGTCGGCCTGTTCGGCGCGGGCTACTTTGCCCGTCTGGTGTGTCCTCACCTGAACGACTTACCCGTTGAAGTCGCCTGCATCTTCGACGAGAACCCCGCACTCACGAACCGGTGCATGGGGGCGTTTCCCATCCGGATGCCGGAAGCGGCCTCGGAGATCGGCATCGAAGTGATCGTCCCGACCACGTTCGTGCATCAAGGCAGACTGATCCAGCGGTGCCGGCAGTTGTTCGGCCGGCACATCCGCGTTGTGCCTTTGTGGGACGAAGCGGGCGTCGCCGTGGAAGCGGAACCGGAGCGCGCGCCAACCGGCTGCACCATGACCAGCGCGAAGTAAGGATGCGAACGCCAATCTCGCCGACAGGGATTCCCGCCTCATGCTCGTCACCGACACTCAACCAGAGACCATTTTGAAAGGGGCTCAATTCGCGGCCCGAGTGGAAGAAGTGTGCCGCACCTTGCCCGAAGTTCGCCCGCTGCCGGGTTTGAAGTACCGGCGCATCCTGATTCCCGGAATGATCGGGGGGGAGACCCAGTTCGCCCTGCTGGGGTTTATCGCCCACGCCCTGCGGATGCGCGGCGCGGAGGTCACCGGGCTGTGTTGCGACGAGTTCCTGCCGGCCTGCACGATGCGCAAAGCCGACCATTACGAGAGTGCCTGTCGGCGGTGGTGCTACAAGAACTCTGGCCCGTTCATGCAGGCGGCCAAGCTGCCGCATCGCTGGTATAGCGAGTTCATCACCGTTGAAGAAAAGGAGGCGTGCGCCCGCACGGCAAGCCGGGTACTGCCGCAAGAATTGGAGCGTTTCGAGTGGCGCGGCATACCCCTCGGCGCACATATCAACCGCTCGATCGAGAGCTACTTCAAGGTCGGCAAGTTCGATCTGGATAACCCCGCCATGGTGGCCAAGGGGCGCGAGTTCCTTACCTCCGCCATGTGTCTGACCCTGATCGGCGAGCGGGTCCTTGAAGAGTTGAAGATCGACAAGGTGTTCGTGGAAGACGGACTGAAGATCGACTGGGGAGTGATCCGCTCGGTGGCCCGCCGTCAGGGGATCCCGGTGGACGTGTGCGTGAACGGGCCTCGGGGCGCCGGTTTCATGCTCGAGCACGATCGCCATCCGGAACCGCCCGAACCGATCCCACTCTGGCCGAAGTGGAGAAACATCCCACTGACCGAAAGCCAGGAAGGAGAGTTGGACGAGTACTTCGCGCAGCGGGCGACCCGGCCTTACTCGGACCAGAACTGGACCAACCTCGCTCCCGTCGAGGATGCGGCGGAGATTCGCCGGGAGATCGGGCTTGGGTCCGGCACGTCCGGGTTGGTCTTTGCGATGTTCCCCAATCTGAGTTGTGACGCGGCGGTGACCAGCACGCGCCCGATCTACGACACCGCCGCCGAATGGGTGGCCCAGACCGTTTGCTTCTTCGAGCAGCACTCGCGGCATCATCTGATCGTCAAGATTCACCCCTCGGAGAAGCTTCGCCAGTCCCGGGACCCGACGATGGATTTCCTGGCGGACACCTTCCCCACGCTGCCGGACAACGTCCACGTCGTTCCGCCGGACAGCAGACTGACGGCCCATGACGTGCTCCGGGTCACCGACATCGCGCTGATCTATACCTCCACCGTCGGGGTCGAAGCCGCTTACTTCGGCAAGCCGGTGGTGAACGTCGGCGGGGGTCAGCACGCCGGGCGGGGGTTCAGCATCGACGCCCGGACACCGGCGGAGTACTTCGAGACCCTGGCCGACATCTGCACCGGGCGAACCACTCCAACCGGCCAACGGGAACTGGCCCGCCGGTACGCCTACGCGGCGTTCTTTCGGAGCGTTCTCCCGATCCGGCATTACACCGCGGTATTTCCGAACATTACCAGCCTGAACCTGGACACGCTGGACGACCTGGCCCCCGGTTGCGATCCCACCATGGACGTCATCTGCCGGGGGGTTCTCTTGGATGAGCCCTTCTGCAGCGAAGCGTCCTTGTGGACCCGATGAGAACGGTGATGAAGAGAATCGAACTCAATGATCTACCGCGCTGGTGTGCTCATGCTGCGCGCTTGTTTAACGGTAAACCGGTTCCAGTTGCGTCAAGGGACTTCGACGCGGAGGCGGTCAGCGGTATTCCCATTCAATTATGGATGTGGGCGTCAAGGGATTGGTCCCGATCGCGTCAGGAGTCTTTCTCAGAATGTGTACGTTTGCCTTGCGCTCGAGCAGTTCGAGGAGGTCCCGATTGTAGTCGTTGATGCGGGCGTATCGCTTGCGCATCAAACCCAGCAGGGAGTCGTCCTGCAGACCGACCACCGGCTCGAAGTGGAACACGCAGCTTATGTTCTCGGCGTGCTTCTCCAAGGTGTCCAGGAAAGGCCTCGCCGTGGGCAATTGCCCGAGCGCATGGCAGGTGAAGACGACGGCCCGGCCGGTGATGCGCTCCCCGAGAACGACGTCGTAGCGGTCATCGTAGAAGTTGAATTCGCACACCTCGATATTCCGAACACCTTCGTACAGTCTGCCCGCAAGCTCGAGCGCATTTCGCGAGTACTCCCCGCCAATAAAGCTCTTCTCCGGAAACGCTTGCCGGAGGTGCCACAGTTGTATGCCATACCCACAACCCAATTCGACGACTGTGTCCGCTTGCGCGACTGCCGCGGACATCGCCTCCCGGATAAGCTCACGTGCCTTCCGCTGCGCCTCTCCCAGGGTTACGCGGAAGATTTCGTTATCGAACGAACAGGCGATTTCCCGGTCCGGTGGACCGCATTCAAAGACGTGTACCTCCTCCGGCGAGGGCGTCCGGTCGTCCTCAGCCGTTTGGTGATACGCGAGACACTTCGCGTACTTATCCTGATCGTATTCCGCTTGGATCTTCGCGATGGTGCGCTCCGGAATCTGCCACGCGTCCAGACCGAGCAACCGCGCCGGCCAGGGAGACCACGAAGGAAGATCGTTCAGCGAGATACGTTCCATCACCGCAAGCCTCCGACCAGTAGCGGCCTGCGCCCCCGCAGGCCGTCGGCCGCTACTGCTTTCCTCGACCGGCTTAGCGTTGGGTGGCATGCCTAAGCGGAGCGTAGCGACGCGCAGGCATGTATCGGTCGTTCGCCTATCGATCGGCGGAACACTGTCCACGTTCGGCACCACCGGCACATCCCCTTGGCAGACGAAGTAACGCAATCTCAATCCACGGGCACGGTTGATACATGCCTGCGCCGGCCTCTGGCCGGCTTAGGCATGCCACCCTCCGCTACTGCTTTCCTCGGCCGGCGAGACGCCGGCCGCTACGAAAGCCTTCGACGCGAAACGGCACTAGCGCTAGGCCATCGCTGCCGCGCACATTTCCAGGGCACAGTCCGCGGCCCGCACGTCCGGGCGATTCTCCCAGCCCGAAGCGCGGCGTACCGCCCGCAGGGTCTTCAAATCGGCGTCCGACGGCGCCTCCAGGGCTCGCTCGATCTCGGCGGCGGTCCGCAAGTTCGGCAAAATGCCCCGGCGCGTCAGCATGTTGCAATCACGCTCCGTACGCAGATCCGGCTGAATCACCAGGACCTTACGCCCCATCAAGTAGGCGTACACGAGCACCGTGCTGGACATGCCGACGACCACGTCGGCCGCCGTAACCAAGTCCAGCATACTCAGTTCGCAGTTCCGCACGACGCGCGTGTGGCGAATCCGATCCGCCACTTCGAGCGACGCACGTTTGGGGTGCTCCTTCACTACCAGGAGGCTTCGTTCAGCGGTCCGCGCCAGCGCGGCTTCGAGCAGCCCGAAGGCGATGAATTCATCGTAGCCCACCGCGTCCACTAACCCCTCCTGCACACCCCACCGAATCGGCTCGGAGAAGAACGCGAGCACGCGCTCTCCGGGTTCGACGTGCAAGGCGCTGCGTGCCCGGAGGCTGTTCCCATGATCCTCGCTCCACCGGCGCACCACGGACAGGAACGGATGACCGGTGACGCACAACCGTTCGCGCGGGATGCCTTCAGCCACCAGCTCCGCAACGGTCTGCTCATCCATGACCGCCAGCCGATCCGGCAGATAGGCCAGCGGGGCAGCGCTGACCGGATCGGCAAAGCGCTTCGCATAGTTCATCCACGCATCCAGGATGCCCAAAGAGGGAATCCGCTGATCCTGGGCTGCTCGTAACAGGTAGTGATCCAGCCCCCCGTGGGCCGGCCCGAACACCCCGGGCACGATCAGGTCCGGCTCGAATCGGCTGACGAGCTTCCGCACGGCAGGATCAGTTACTCGGTCTGTACTTCCCTGGGTCGGATCGACGAACTCGACGCCGTGCTCGCGAAATACATCGGCGGCGTGACTATGGCCGACTAGCTGAACCTCGACGTTCGGCCGGCGACGCAGCTCCTGCACTACCGGGAACAGGCAACTCGCACCGCCCGGCGGCACCGTACCGGCAAGGATGCGTACCGCCCCGTTCATGTTTTGACACACCCCGCTTGCACCGCGTGGGACTCCGATAGTGCCGCGCGCCCGTCGAGCACCTTGCGCATCGCCCGTACCGCCAGTTCCATGTCTTCTTCGGTGTTGGGCCGGCGGACCAGGGTTTCGAGGTATGCAGAGCTGTGCTCCGCCGCTTCGGCGTGCGGACAGATGCCCTCCGTGTAGCTGACCTCACCGTGGTACCACGGCGGCCGGAAGGGCCAACCGCTGTCACCGAAGGCGCTGCGCTGCCGGTAGATCGACATACGGTAGAGCGGCGGCATCCACCGGGCCGACAGGGGGATGCCCTCGGCCCGCACCGCCTCGGCAAACAGATCGAGCGGGATGCCCGCCTTCGCTTCGTCGTACCGCATGTGATAGAGGTAATACACGTGGGTGCAGTCCGGGGCGACGTGGGGCGGGCTCAGGCAGTCGAACTCCTCGGTGATGCGCCGAGTAAGGTAGTCAGCCAACCGTATGCGCCACGCGTTGAGTTGCTCCAGCTTGCCGAGTTGATGGTACGCTACGGCGGCTTCCATCTCGGTCATGCGGAAGTTGAAGCCGATCAAGTACTCGTCCGCAGACAGCCCGAGACTCTCCAGCCGCGTCTCCCCGTGATTGCGGACCAGGCATAACCGGTCGGCCAGTCTATCGTCGTTGGTGACGGCGACCCCGCCTTCGCCCGCCTGGATCGTCTTGTGGCAGTTGAGGCTGAAGACGCCGATGTGCCCGATGCAACCGGTGTAACGCCCCTTGTACTGGGCTCCCGGGGCTTGGGCGTTATCCTCCAGCACGAAGAGGTCGTGCGTTGATGCCAGTTCCATGACGGGGTCCATGTCCGCCGGGTGACCGGCCAGATGGACCACGTAGATCGCCTTGGTTCGTTCGGTGATACACCGGCCGACCGAAGCCGGGTCCAGGTTCAGCGTCCGCGGGTCGACGTCGGCGAACACGGGGACGGCGCCGTTGGCCAACACGGCCGTCGCTGTGGCGGTCATCGTCAGGGGTGAGGTGATGACTTCGTCGCCCGGACCGATCCCACAGGCTGCTACCGCGGCGCAGAGCGCCGACGTGGCCGAGTTCATCGACACCGCGTGCTTGACGCCGAAGTGCTCCGCCCAGGCCTGCTCCAGCTTGCGGACCTTGGGACCTCCGCGAAACGCCGGCCCGGGGGCGGCCAGAAAAGCCGACAGCACCCCGCTGTCCAGAACCTCCAGCACCTCAGCCTTCTCACGCTCGTCAATTGTGTTGTAGGGCGGAAACTCCTTGCGCGTCACCGGTTCGCCGCCCAACAAAGCCAGTTCTTCGAACATCGCACGTGTTTTCCAGGGTCCGCAGTGTGAGCCAGTCTGTAGCGGCCGGCGTCCTCGCCAGCCGCTACCGCGCAACCGAGAACGGCACTAGGGCACGCTAACCGGTTCGCCCCCTGTTTCCCAGGAGCGCCGCAGGGCTAGAATCACCTCCATCGCTCGCAGGCCGTCCTCGCCGGTGCAGGCCACCCGCGCCTCGCCGCCGTCCAAATACGCCACCAGCTCGGCCACGGCGGATTCAAACGGCGTGCCGACATCAGTATCGAACAGCGCGGGGGCCGGTTGGAGCGTCCGCACCTCGGGCATCTCCCGATGCGCCTGCGGACGCCAGAACGCCACTATGTCATCGGCTATTCGGAGTCTTCCGCTTGTCCCGATTACGTCAAGCTCGAAGCAGGAGTAGGCGTGGTAATCGCTGAAGGTCAGGTGGGCCGGGAACCCGGCGCGCATCTGAAGGACACCGCCAAGGTCATCGGCGCCGGTGTCCAGCCGGATCGATTCGGTCGCCCGAACGGACTCGACTTCCCCAAACAACATGCGTAGCAGGTCCACCACGTGGGTACCATTGTTCATCGCACCCTTGGTGTAATGGCAGCGGACGGATTGAATCGTGCCCAGCCTACCGGCTTGAAGAAAATCGCGCATGGCCTGGTAGAGCACCGTCCAGCGCCGCCAGTGATTCACCGCCAGCAGCACGCCGTGCTCCTCACACACCCGCAACACCCGCCGGCCCTGCTCCGCGTCGCACACAAAGGGCTTCTCGCAGAGAATCGCCTTCACGCCCGCCTCGACCGCCTCTATGCACAGATCGGCGTGGGTTTCGGGCGGCGTGGCGATCGAGACGATTGCGAGGTCTTCGTTGGAGAACATCTCGGCGGCGGTGGCATAGACCCGCTCCATCTTCCAGCGCGCGATGAAATCCTCCCGGCGCACGGGATCCGGGTCACAGGCAGCGGCCAACTGGGTCTTCCCGTAACGCAAATAGGCCCGGGCGTGGGTCTGAACCCGGTCGTCACGGGCTCCCTGCGCGTCGTACAATGCTCCGACGTTGCCCAGGCCGATCACGCCGCAGGGATACTTGGTGCCTTTGACCTTGGCGTTAAGTGCTACCAGGTCCGGACGGGAATCCAGCAGTCTAACGATGTCGCGGACGCTGAAGTTCTCGCGCACCGGCAACAAGCGAGCGAAAACCTCCTTGACCAGGGCATAATCCTCCGGGGTGTCGATGCAGAGGCGATACTCGGGCTTGCGTAGTTCCGGAGGAAGTGGCAGCTCGAGCGCCCGGAACCGATCCGGCATGGTGTAGAAGGGCACCGTCACGTGCTCGCGAATCCAGGGATCCGCAAAGGACGACTCGACACGGCCGAGCACCTCGGTCGAGAACACCTCCACATCCAGCCCCGGCGGGTAAGCCCCCCGGACGAGGCGAACGTAGTCCGGTCGTTCAGCCAGGTACAGGTCCACCACCGCGTCGGCAATCTCGACATCGACCAGGGGACAGTCACCGGTGACGTGCACGATGATATCAAGCCCGGCGTCCATTGCCGCGGCATAAACGCGCCCGAGGACGTCCTCCTCGCTGCCACGGAAGCATCGATGGCCGAACCGGGCGGCCAATTCCGCGATCGCCTCGTCGGCCGGATCCGTCGTGGTGGCAAAGACGAATCTCTGAATGTGGCGCGACGCCCCCAGCCGACGGAGCATCCACTCCAAGGACGGTCGGCCCGCGATTTCCACCATGGACTTGCCGGGGAGCCGGCTCGACTTCATCCGCGCCACGATCACCGCGCCGATGACCTCGGCTCCGCGGGTTCGATGAGATTCCTTTCCGCCGCTCGTCATGCCAATTCCCTGCTAAACAGCCCTGTCCCCGGCGATGAATAATCCGGGTCAAGTCTTGATGCGGTCGAGGAGGACGACGACTACGGGGGTGAACAGGAAGATGGGCAGCCAACTGGGCAAGGCGGCCAGGGAACCCTCCATGCTCATGCTCTGCCCGGCGAAGGAAATCAGAAAGCATGCCCCACACACCGCCAGGCAACCGGCCCCGTCGTTAAGGATGTTTCCGGGGGTGGCGCCGAGCATGAACGGCAAACCCAGCAGTAACAGGATCAGGTTCACGATGGGGGTAGCGAATCGGCCGTGCTTGATGTGCTGAATACGCGCCGCGCCGATCTTGCCCTTCTCGACCAGCTCCTCCAACTGATGTGAAGCGAGGTGCTGCACCCATTGCGAGGATTGCCGCAGTTGGATCGCTTCGGGGTGGAGGTCGCTCTCGTAGCGGCGCACCGCTTCACGCACGACGTCGCCCTGAGGTCCCAGGTGCCGCGGCGGGCTGGTGCGGCGGGCGCGCATCTCACCACGTTGGAGTTCCCAAACCCCACCGGCGGCGTAGGCTTCGTCGGGGCGCCACCGGGCCTCCTCGGCTTGCAGCACATGCGTCACTTCCCCGGTCTCATCGCGAAACATGACCAGCATTCGCTTCATGGTCCGCGTCGCGGGATCGAACTTCTGGGCCGAGAGTAGGGCGCCGTCGCGGTCTTTGAGGAACCAGACACCGTAGGTCTTGTGTCCCAGGGCGTCGTCGTGGCGCCGGGCCAGCTTGTGGGCGACGGACGGGATAATCAACTCGGTGTCGAGGAACCACAGCGTA
This sequence comes from Phycisphaerales bacterium, assembly GCA_030612785.1. GTDB lineage: Bacteria > Planctomycetota > Phycisphaerae > UBA1845 > UBA1845 > JAAEQG01. The sequence goes on along the minus strand of JAUWNF010000047.1, from coordinate 2,536 downwards.
CTGGTCAGCAGCCCGAAGGCGATGACCGGAGCGGCGATGCGGTAAAGGCTGACGCCCGAAGCGAGTATCGCGGTCATTTCGTTCTGGCGGCGCATGCGGGCGATGGAGGCCAGGCAGGCGAACAGCGTAATCACACCCGAGAGTTGCGCAAAGTAAAGGAACAGGTTGTTGCTGTAGTAACTGAGGATTCCCGCGATGACCGTACCGGTCGAGGCGTCGCCTTCGGTAAACTCGTCCATGTTCACGAACAGATCGAGCACCACGTACAGACTGATCATCACACCCAGCGCGATGACGTAATTCACCAGCAGCGAACGCAGGATGTAACGATCCAGTATAGTCATGTCCCAGTCACGCGGTCAGCGCCGCAAAACCCTGGTAAGCACCCAGGCATCCAACCCGCCGACGATCACAATGCCGGACCACAGAACCGCCAAACCTATGACGGCGGTGTCGGGTTTGTCTGCCATCTGCCGGCCCATCACGATGATGACGATCACAAAGAGCGTCGGCACGAAGGCGATGCCGAACGCGGTCAGCACGTGCGCACCGCGAAAAATGATGCCCAGAGCCGCCGCGAGTATTACCAAAACAAACACGCTGACGCTAAAGGCGAACCGCGAGTGGATCACACCGTCAATATCGCGGACAATTTCCCCGCGCAGCTCCACCGCCCGACGTCGCTTCCTCTCCGCGTCGCTCCCCGGGTCGAAAAGCGTGGCATCGTGCAGCAGGACATCTCCAGGAATCGCGCCAATCTCGGCGACTAAGGCCGGGTCGATCCCGAAGACGTCGAGCGTGGCGCGCTGTTTGCGGATGCCCTTGCTCTGGTCGGTGGGGACGGACATGGTCACGTTGTCGAAGACTCGGATGTGTGCCTTGGTGTGGGCGAGGTCCCGCCCGGGATCGACGATCAGCACGGCGCGGTCACTGGAGATGGTCCGCCGCCCCTGGTCCGATTGCTCGAGGATCTGGACGTGTCCTCCAAAGTGGGTGCGGCCGTCGTGGGAATCCTGCCGCACTTCGTCGGCCCGCAATTCAAAGGTGACGGACTCGTCCCCCAGGCGAACGCAGCCGCCGCGGTCCAGGAACTCGCTGACCGTGCGCTCGTAGAAGCGAGAACCGCACGCCAGGGCCCGGACCCGATCCACCTGCTCCCGCATTTTGGACCACTCATCGGGATGCCGGCGATAGTAGGCCAACTCCTTCAAGTCCAGCCATTTGACCTTCGCGCGGAAGCGACGGGGAATCGGATAGGGACCGAGTGGTTGATGTTCCGGGACTTCCGCCGATTGTCCCTTGCGGTGATCGATCAGGCTCACCCCGTACATGTCGCCGGCGACGGTAGGTTGGTCACCCGTAACGTCGAAGGACAGCACGACCGTGCCGGCCGTTCCGGAGCGCACCCACTCATCACCGTCGGTCTCCACGAAGGTGACACCGTCGAGCCGTACCTGTTTGTTCGAGGGGTCGTCGGGATCAACCTGTACGGCGGTGCGGTCGGCGAAGATACGATAACGGTCGCTGACCAACGGGAATCCGCCCGGCTTCTTCAGGCCTTGGACCACGATCTGTTCGAGGTCGGCCTGAATCAACGCATTGAGGTTCTTGATCAAACCGGGAATGACGAAACTGATGAAGGCAAAAGTGATCGTGGCGGATGCCAGGCTAATGACCAGCGAAGGTGCGAACAGGGTGAAGATGTTGATGCCGCCGCTACGGCAGGCAACGAATTCGTTGTCCGCGCTGAGCCTTCCATAGGTAGTAGCGGCGGCGAACAGGGCGGCGATCGGCAGGGTCAGGGCCAGCGCGACCGGCAGGACGAAGACCATCAGCTTGATCATCTGCCAGGCGGTCACCTGATCCAGTTCGATCATGTTCATAATGCCGCCGCCCAGTCCCAGGATCACCATCAGACCAATGGCGGTCAGCAGGAAGGTCTTGCCCATTTCGCGAAAGATGTACAGTTGCAGGGTCCAGAGCATGATTGGCAACCCGAGCCACCTCGAATGCACACCGCCGGAGCCGCGCCTTCGGCCGCCGATGCACCCCCCGCAGCTCGACCGCAGACCGCGGCAAGCCGCGCATGGTAGGCACATGAGGCTAAAAAGCAATTCATTATCGCTGGGGAACCCTGTTTTCGACTCAAAAACCGGTGGTTGAACCGCCGATAACTACTCCGGAACATCCAATCCACGCCGGCAAACGAACCGGGGTCCTTGCGTCGCGAAGCCGACGCCAAAAGGGTTGACCTGAAAGGTGCTCAACTTATGGGACGGGATTTTCACCGCAAAATCGCGGCGCTCGAGCGGCTCCAGCGGCACCTCCAGGAGGCCCGCCGCAAAGGGCTGACCATCGTTCAGTGCCACGGTTGCTTCGACATCGTCCACCCGGGCCACATCCGCTACCAGGAATTCGCCCGCCGTCAGGGTGACGTCCTGGTGGTGACCCTCACCGGCGATTCCGACATCGTGAAGGGGCCCGAGAAGCCCTACATTCCTGAGGAACTCCGGGCGGAGAACCTAGCGGCGCTGGA